>DYOJ01000237.1 GCA_020720705.1 Acetofilamentum sp. | reverse complement strand
ACTATTTATGTAAGATATTGATTTATTGTAAATTAGAAAAAAAATTCTCAAATTGGAGTATGATTGTAACTAATTGAGATTAAGCAATTTGAGTCTAATATCTAACGTCTATATTCTAAAATCTAACGAAGTATTGTTTCAAAAAATCTTAGTTACAACAAAACTATTAATTTTCATTCTCAGGATTTTTATTCTTTATTTTCTGACTGATAATCAGACCGGTAATTACTAAAAGTATGCCGGACATATTCATAAGCGTAAGGACTTCTCCAAAAACAATAAACGCATAAGCTGCTGTAAATACGGGAATTACATTGGCAAATACATTTGTTTGTGTAATTCCGATTTTTGCAATTCCGTAAGTAAAAAATAAATAGGCAATTGTAGATGCGAAAACGGCAAGCAGCAGAATAGGAACTATCACTTCCGGATGAAAACCTGTGGCAATAACTTCTTGATAATCAACAAAAAAGAAGAGCACAAAAAACATCAACATTCCGATAGTATTTTGGATTGTTATCAACATCAAAACATTATATTTTGAACTAAGACTTTGTAGTAATAAGCCGTTTATGACGGCAGCTATGACTGCAATAAACAATAAACCAAGACCATACAAAGGAGCTTGAATATCAAATTGATTATTTGAAACGACAAATACTACACCTATAAACGAAACAATGATACCTATTGCATTTCTTGAAGTCAGTTTTTCTTTAAGCGTGAAAAAAGTTGCAATCGGCGTGAATAACGGAATTGTTGCAATCATTACAGAAGTTACAGTTGTGTTTGGAACAGCTTCCAGCCCGTAATTTTCTCCAATAAAATAGATAAAAGGTTGAAAAAGAGCTGTATAAAAAAATGTTTTCAAATCTTTTCGCTCAATCTTTTGGTATTTTTTCGATATCAACAAGTAAGCCCAAAGGAGTATTGCCGAAATAAATAGTCTTGAAAAAATGGTTGTTACCGGACTGTAAAATTCAAAAACTTGTTTTGACCAAATGTATGAAAAACCCCAAATTGCCATCGCAATTAGTACGGCTACATAAACGGTTGCTTTATTTTTTGGCATGATTTTAGGCTTTCATATCTTCAAAAACTTTGTAATGCTCGCCGGACATTCCGACTTTTTGATACACGGTTTGTGCGTTAGTATTGCGCACATCAACATACAAACGTATGCCGGAAATATGTTCATTTCGGATTACTAATTCATTGATATACTGATACATAAGCTCGAACACGCCTTGTTTCCTGAATTGTTGTTCAACGTAAACAGATTGCAACCAAAGTACTTGTGCATTACGCCAATCGCTCCATTCAAACGTTGTCAATAAGGAGGCAATTATCTGATTTTCAGGTGTAACGGCGACATAATAGTTCCCAAACTCAGGATGTTCAAATACTGCTTTTACGCCCGCTGTAACCGTGTTTAATTCTAATTTCAAATGTTCGGTTTCGAGTGCCATTTTAAGTTGAAAATCAACTATATCAGTTGCATCTTCTATTTGCGCCGGTCGAACTGTAAAGTTAGTTTTCATTATACTGTTCCGTGATATTTCCGTAAGAACCATTCTGTAGTCAAAAAACTGATTATCAGTAATAACAACCACCAATTGTTGAGCAAGCTTTCAGTTTTTCGTTCGGTATAAGAGACAGGTTTTATGTTTGGATTTTGTTTTATGGTGTCAAGAATAGATTTTAACTGTGTTTCAGTAAACAGATGTCCGCCGCTTGCTTTCGACAAAGCAAACAGAATGGAGTGGTTAGCCGTGATATTTTCCGATTCAATATTGATTTGAGCAACAGATAATTCGCCCGTTTTAACTTCAATTTTTCCGTCAATCAATGTTTCTGCTTCCCAGAAATATTTGCCCGGTCGTAATGTGCTCAAATTGAGTTTATAACTATTGCCGGAAACAGTAAATAGGTAGTTTGATTCTACTTTTGCACTGTCTTTAAGTGTAAATTTAACAGGACTGTCAGTAATTAATTCATAACTTTTGTTGTAACGTTCTGCACTTATTTTTATATCCTGATTTTCAGCAACTAATTTTGGAACATTTACTCTGAATCTGTCTTTATCCGCTTTGATGGACAAAAATTGTATCGTTTTATTTATCAATTCGTTGAATAGGGTTTGATTATTATTTTGCTTGTAATCGTAGATTGCCCATTGCCATAATCCTTCACCGAGGATGACTGCGGTTTTTGCACGTCCGTTGATTTCACCGCTGTTCAAGATAAACAAGGGTTTATCTGTTTGAATATTTTTAATTCGTTGATAAGCAAGTATTTCTGCCCCTGAATGGATTGTAGTTTCTCCAAAGGGAACGTACAGCGGAGGTGCTGAAATCAGCAAGGATTGTAGGTTCGGATTTAATTCATACAGTTTGAAATTCGGATTCAAATTTCCTTGAGCATTATCAAAAGAGCCGGCAATATGTTGCACGCTGACGCCCGCACCTAATTTGTTAAATTCGGCAAGTTTGGATTTTGTTCCGAGCAGGTACAATGTCGGAATGTTTTGTTTAGAAATCGCTTGCAATACTGCTGAGGCTGAGTTGGTTACGGAAGGTAATTGATACAGTACGACCATATCAAAATCTGCAATATTTCCTGTAAAATCTCTGATACCGAAGTAATTAACTTCAAGGTTTGCATTGGTTTCCATCGCGCGTTTTATTGCTCCGATGTCCGGGTGGGGGGCATCGGCAAGCAGCAGAATTTTCTGTTTGCTGTCAATAATTTCGACCATGAAATCGCGCTTATTGTTTTGCGTACTGTGTTCATTCTCAATAATATCAAGCACAGCAGTATATTTTCGGACACCACTTTTATCGGCAGTCAGCATAAAACTGATTTTTGTAAAAAAATCGTCTGTTTTGTAATTTACTGCGGTCGTATGAACAAGTTTTTCGCCTTCAAAGACACGAAGATTGGCAGATTTTCCGCTCATTTTTTTTGCAGATACTTGAATTTGAACAGGAAATTCGTTATTCAAAAATGCAATTTTATTATGATTTACGCCTGTCAGCGCAGCATCTTCTTGCACGGAAGTATCGCCCAAAGCTATTGTATAAATAGGGAAGGAGAGTGCTTCGCCTGCATAATACGGATTTTGCCCCTTGTTGTATATCCCGTCGGAAGCAAGTATAAGTGCACCGATGTTGCGGTTGTAGAATTTATTTTGAACTTCCTGAATCAGTTGTGAGATGTCGGTTTGTTTATCCGTAAAAGTTATAGCACTGCTGTCGTTTACTTTATCGCCGAATTTAAAGTCTCTGATTTCGTATTCCTGAGCTGTTGCACTGAGTAATTCGCCGTAATTTTTTAAATATTCTGAATTTTTGTAGGATTCCAGCGATTCGCTGTTGTCTTGTGCAAAAACGATAAGCGGAGGTTCAATAGTGCTTCCGATATTTTTTACAACCGGGGCAAGGAGTAAAAATGCAATAATGCTGACAGCAAAAAAACGTAAGGTGAATAACCCTCGTTTTAGTAACTTGCTGACAGCATTGAGCTTAGAATCTTTACGATAGAGCAACATTGCATACCCCACACCTGCTGCAATGCAAAAAAAAACAAAATACAGCGGGAGTTCCGTGAGCAAAAAACCTGTCATTGAAATTCTGTTTCGACTATTTTAATTTTTTAAAAGCATCGTAATAGCGCTTTATAAAACCGCCGTATCGCGTTGCTTGTCCGCTGCCGTTGTAATATCTTGCAAAATCGGTAAACTCTTTTTTCTGCAGATGTTTTATCATTTGCGGATTAAAGAAATCAAACAAACCCAAAACATGATAGCGAATATCTTTGCTGAAATTATCCACCATTTCTTGTGCGCTGTTATATCCGATAACTTTATGATTTGAACCGATAACCTGAGGTAGTCCGTAACTTGCTGATTTTAAGGCATTTTCATTGTCTAAACTTCGAGCAAAATTCAGGACTTCCCATTCTTTTGCTTGATTTCCGTGAAATGCCTCCCATTCTGAATTTTTATCTTTCCGGAAGAAATGATTTTTCCAACGTTCACCCGAACTGAATCTAAAATGTTGATTGTAAATACGTTCGTTGAATTTACCCCAAAAACTGTAAAAAAGGTGATTTTCAAATCGTATCAAAACATTTCCTTCGTTTCCGAATCCTTTTCCGCCGCTTTCAACCGACATTACAGCGATTGCAGTGGCAATATCTATCTTGATTTCACTGCATAATTGGTCCAACAAACCTCCAAACTCGTTGTAAATTTGGGCAGATATTTTTCCTTCACGTGAGGCGGTCGGAACTATCAGCTTACTTCGCGGTTCTAATTTTACGCGCAATAATGCTTGATTATCTTTCAGAAACTCTTTCGCCGGTTTTTCGTCATCGGCAGGTTTTTGGTTTTGCGTTCCGATTTTGATGTAATCTGACGACATAAATGCTTGTGTGCCTTTATGTTCTATTTTGTACCAGCCTGTCAGATTCTGTAAAATAGTTACAGTATCGTTGCGTTGTAATTTGCCGAGAATTTCGCCGTCTTTGTTAGGTGCTTTTCGCATGTAAAGAGCGTTAGCGTTTACAAAACCCGTTCGGAAATTGACAAATTGGGCGGCAATGTAACCGTCTTTGTTGTTGTATTTAATTCGGAACCAAGCACCTTCGGCGTTCGTTTGTTTATCAATGATATTGACCTGTGTATCGCGTGAGAGCCGTCCGAGAATATTTTCAGCTTTGACGGGTTGGCTGCGTACATTAAGCACATTAGCATTGATATAACCATGCATGGTAACTTGTCCGCCGTCTGCTTCCGAGGAGGCAGTTATCGTCGTATTGGTTACCGGGTTTTCATTTAATTTATTTTTTAACTTTTTGTTAAACAACCATGAAAAAAATGCCATATTATTCGATTTTAGGGGATTTATTTTTGAAACTTAAAATT
>DYOJ01000236.1 GCA_020720705.1 Acetofilamentum sp. | reverse complement strand
TTTCACCTCAAAGCCTTAAATTAAATATCAGGTGAAAACACCTGATATGTGCAGGCAGCCCCTAATTACCGTAAATCGAAATCTCAACCTATCCCCGATGATCGTATAAAAACCGATTATTCGTTTGAATATTCGGATAAGTTTATGCCAATAAAAAGTATTGAAGTGATTGTATTACTTAAGTTTTTTTGCGGATAATAGGTCGCTAATATCGTCTTAAGTTCGCCGCTACGTGCTCGCCGTTTGATGGTTCGTTTCACAATTTCACCTTTCCGCACTTTGTACAACATTGTTCGGATTTCGTCCTGAAATTCATCTGCGACATCCATTACATTTTTTCCCACAACTTGCTTCTCATCAAGCCCCATGAGTTTCAGATATTGTGAGTTTGCGGAGATAATGACGCCGTCCGGGTTAAATTCAACACGCATCAAGGTATCTTCAACCGTTCGATGTGTTTTTTCGGTATGTTGAAAATGTGTTTGCAATAAGGTTTGTTTTTCTTCTAAAGTATTGATTTTGAATAGCAACTCAGCTTCCTTCTCTCGTAATAGATTAGCCAAACGCTCGGATTGAAGTATATGTTCTTCACTTTCGGAACTATTCTTTGCAGTATCCAACCAGCCGCCTAAATTGACAGATAATTGTTCAATATAATCCAAAACATGCGCTTCGGGTTCTGAGGGAAACATGTATTCACAAACGGCAAACAATTCATTTAAATAAATAATCGGAGTTACATAGATAAATTTGGGAGAAAGGGTGTTTAGTCCGGTTGATATTTCGAGGTATGATTCAGGTAAATTGTTTAATTTTATAACTTTACGTTCGATTGCACATGTTCCGATTAAACCTTCGCCGAGCGTGAATTTTCTTTTCAAATGTTTGACATCGTTGTATGCAAAAGCCGCAATAGCCTGCAAATAAGGCGGATTCGCTTTGTTATAATAATAGTACATCCCGGCAACATAAGCTCCGGAATAGTTCATAATTGTTTTAAGAATATTTACGGAAAGTTCTTCTAAATTATGGGGCGATTTCATTTGTGCATTTGCAGCTTCAAACCTGCCGCGCCGAATCCAAAGTTGGATTTCAGCTTTCTGTTTTTCAGATTCATAAGATTGTTTTTGGTCAATAAGTGCAGTGCGTAATTTTTCGAGCATCGTTTCGGTTTCCGATTGCGGTGCATGGGCATATTGGTCCAAATTACCTTTATGCAACAGACTGATTCTGTCTTTGATACGTAACGTAACGCTTTGAGTATTATTGAGATGTTCAATGATACTTGCAAATTCATCATTTTGTTTCGGCATTTGTATGGTTGTCAGTTTTCCTTGCGATATGTGCAATATCTGAGACTCAATTACAGATATGATATTCAATTTTTTACGGATTAAAATCATCAATAAAAAAAGTCCGACTAATACGATAAATGCAGATATTATGACGGTTTGCAGAATATTATCAAGCAAGTTTTTCATAATCACATTGCGAGGGATAAAGGAATAAAATTCCCAAGCTGATTTGTCGGGGAAGGTTATCATGCGTTTTGAAAAAGCAAAATTGAAATCGGAAACAAGCACTTCCGGGCGCGAAGCCAAATCATACAATTGCCTGACTTCTCCTTTGTAATCTTCGATGCGTTTGGTCGAAATCCATTTTTTTCCGGATACAAATACGATATTTTTTTTATCGGTCAATAATATTAAATGTGTCCCTTCGAGTTTGCCGAAGGGTTTATTCATAAGGTCTTCAATATCAGTGAGTAAATAATTGAATCCGAGAACTCCGCTTAAGCGATTTCCTTCTTCAACAGGCGTAAGAACTGTTATTGCAACAACATCGCGCTCGGCATATCGGATGATGAAAGGGTCTGAAATAAGCAGAGTTCGGTTTTTACGAATAAATGCAAAATCAACCTCCGAAATTCTGAAATCAGCATCGCGGGCTGTCGCAAAATACCCGTCCGGTGTATGTTTGACATAGATATACGGATTTTCATCGTATCCGTGAAAACTGATGGTATCTTTTAGTTTAACATCTTCTCTGTCCGACAAATAAAAAACCGAAACAATTTCCGGACTAAGTTTTGCAACGGATGTCAGCTTTTCAGTCAGAATATCTTGGAGTTGTGTGTTGCGGGACTGCCAAAGGTCTGCACTTAACGAACCGGCAGAGTGCTCGGCAATGTAAATTGCTTTTCCGACTGCCGCATTTATTTGTTGCGTATAACTATCGCTCAGGATTTCGGCTGTTTCGTTTCCGGCAGTCAATATTGCTGAATTAAAGGCGGTTACGGCATATATCGAAGCCGCCGTTACAGCAGTAAACAGTACTCCGATGAGCAAAAGGTTGATGCGGGCTGTTATTTTGTGCTTGCGGTTCATCTATTTTTCTTCAAAGTGTACGGATAATATTGCAAGAACCCGGTAAATCTTGCGTCTGGCGTCTCGGATAGGAAGATAGAGGGCATAAACTTTGCGAATATTGCCGTCTGTTTGTTTGAGCATTTCAACAGTTTCAACTGTTTTACCGGCTTTGAGGTCTTTCCATTGTTGCGTTCGTTTTTTGGAGTTTGCACTTGTATCAAACAACTCTTCGTATTTTTTTCCGATGAGTTGCTCCGGCGATGTGTCCACAAGCAAAGCACTGCGCTCGCTGAGGGAAATAATTTCGCCGTCCACTGTATATTCGATAATATGTCCGGAATCCTTGATAGATTTGATAATCTCTTGGGTATCAAGCAATTCTTTATCAAGTTTTCTGTTTTGACGACGGTGTGTATCAATACGTTCCTGTAGTTCAATACGTTGTGTTTCAATTTGTTTAGCTTGCTCTTTGGTCTGTTCGAGCAGTTCGGATGTTCGTCTGGTATTGTTGATATTTGAAAGTGTGGAGGCTATGCTTTCGCCGATGCTTTCCATAAATCCGATTTTATATTCTTCGATGTCATACGTTGCGGCAATTTCAATGACAGCCTGCACTTCCGTATTAAAAATCATGGGTACCAATACGATGCTTTCCGGGTCGGATTCTCCGAATCCTGACTGTATTTTTGTATAATTTTCAGGTATTTCTTTCAATACAATACGTTTTTTTTCTTGAAAACATAAGCCGACCAAGCCCTCGTTACTACCGACTTGTCTTAGCGCCAGACGTTTTTGTCCGTAAGCGTAATGTGCTTTAAGTTCCATATACGGACTGCCTTCGTCCGGACGTTCCACTGCAAATAAACCGGCTTGCTGAATCTCCAAAAAATTGGTAATATTGTGCAATAGTTTTGTAAAAAACTCATCCGAATCCGTTGCGTATTGTAATATTGCGTTTATTTCGTTCTGTCCGGCAGTCAATTTTTGTCGAAGTGCCTCGCTTTCTGATAATTCTGCTTGTTTTTTTCGCAAATTATGCAAATCATTACGTAACAAGTTAAGCGATGTTCCGATAACATCATTTTCACTTTTAGGCTTAATTTCAATATCGTAGTTCCCGATTGATAATGCGCGTGCATAATCGGAATTTTGGACAATGTAACTGCTTATTTCGTGCACCGATTCCGAAATGGATTGCTTGCTGTTGTCCACATAGTTTGTTTTAATTTTTGTGCTTTCAAAATTTCCTGTTGCAAAATTGCGTAACACTTTTTGTAGCTTGAGCAAAAATTTCCTGTCGCTGAAATAGACAAAACGCATAATGGCAACGACGACTAACCCGATTATCGTAAACAAAATCGCAATCAAATACACATACCTGCGAATACCGTCGTCATAATTTTCTTTGGGGTAAATAATACCTGCAAAACGTTCACTATCATTGGTTTTGACGAAACTCACCGTGTAAGTTTGCATCTTTCCGGATACATATCTGCTCTCCTCAAGTGTTCCAAAATCCGATTTATGTAATCGCATTCGTTTTGTGAGTGCCGAATTTCTAAAAAAATCATTCAGCTCGGTGTTGATAATCGTGCTGTCGTCTTTATTGAGAAAAAACAGTTGTTTATTCTGATAAAAGCGATTATCCTCAAATAGTCGCTTCAAAGCTATGGGTGTCCCCTCCTCAATGCTGATTTGCAAAATAAGTTTGATGCCTCCGCTCAGTATCAAAGGACGAAAAACGGAGAGTTCGGAATCAAACGGCGTTGTTTTTCGTTCTATAAATTTTTTACCGGCTTCAACATGTTGTACCATCGGAGTTCCGAAATGAACAAATACAGGATATGCTTTCGGACCGATTGCTTCGGGTAAATTGCCCGTAATGCGAATATACCCGTCTTTTTGTTTTTGCCACAAGCAAACATAAGTGTTCGTAAGGTATTGAATGGTATTCACAATGTCGTTATTTTTATACAAATCAGCATCTCCCGATTTCAATCGCGGAAGTTTAAAATAGCCCAAACTTCCGTTCTCGGCAATTACCGAAGGTATATTCATACTGTCGTCAGATTCCCAAATCTCCACTACTTCCGTCAAATACATGGCAGCAATTCGTTCTGCTGATGCAATGCGCTGCATATTAGCGTTCTCATGATTTTGGTTGGCAGATTTTAGCTGATTTATCGTCTGTATGATGTCTTTTGCATGCTGTTTCTTTAGTTCCGAACGAATTTGACTTAAAAATACGAATGCCGATACTGCCAGAACAATAGCAACCAGCAGTCCGGAAATTAAAATTAGTTTTGTATGTTGATTTTTCAGCAAACTCATAAACTTAACGTAAAGCAATGATTGATAATGAATGTTATAATCATATTTTTATTATTCTTTCGATGATTTATACCCTGTTTGAGATTCGGCAAATAATCGTGCTTGCCCTGTTGAAACACAATAAGAACCGTTTTTTTGATAATTTGAAATAAATAATTCTTTCCCGTGTTGATTTGAATTTTCGGTTTGATTTCTCATTCCATACATTAAATTAAACGGCACAATAT
>DYOJ01000235.1 GCA_020720705.1 Acetofilamentum sp. | reverse complement strand
GCTAAACTATTCTAAGCACAAACTTTGCCGAAATCTTTAACTTCGTAAAGTCGAAATAATGAAATTGAAATCGCCACCCTGTCCCAATTACGCGATAATTTGTTGCCGAAATTGATGAATGGGGAGGTAGAAGTATAAAAAAATGCCCGTGAAATTTTCACGGATAAAAATATTTATCTACTTTTGTCGAGAATCCAAAATAAATCCTCGAGTATGTTATTAAGGTTGAAAATTAGGAACTTTCTGTCGTTTCATGACGAAACGGTTTTTGACATGTTCCCGAACCAAAAACGTGAAAATTTCACGCATCATATTTACGCCGAATCAGAAATTCCGCTGTTAAAACTTGCCGCAATATACGGCGCAAACGGCTCAGGAAAATCCAACTTTTTAGAAGCCGTTAAAATTCTTCGAGAAATAGTTGTAAATAAAGATTTTTTAAAGACATTTCCGATTCAACTCAAGAAATTCAGGCTCGGAGGTCCAACCAACACCGACCCGATTTGTTTTTCCGTTGAATTTTTATCATCCGGAAAATACTATAAATATTCCGTTGAAATAAACAATACCGAAATTGATAAAGAAGAATTACATCTTTCCGGCTTAGGTAAAAAAAACGATGAGCTTTTGTTTCGCCGCGAGCGCACAAGAGTTGTAACACCATTGATTACAGATAATTCGATGCAAGAGTTTGTTACAAAATTTCTAAAAACGAATCGCCTGTCGTCGTTGATGGCACTCAATAAAGAGTTTCCGCTTATCGACAGTAAGTCTGTAATGTCGGCACAAGCTTGGTTTGAAAACAATATCAGAGTGTTAACACTTCAACGCACGAATCCGGCTTTGATTAGCATTTTATCAAACAACAATGAATTACTCAAATTCACAAATGAAATATTCAAGAAAATAGGCTTGGGCATATCGAACATTGATGTTGATGAGCAAAAATTAAGTGCCGTTCTCACGGACGAAAACGAACAAACAAAACAATTTAAAGAAGAGTTGATAAAACGGCTCGAAAGCGGCATCTACACAAAACTGATGAATGATAAAGTCATATTTAACATTGAAACCATAAACGGAGAACAAATTGTTAAACGTCTATTAATCAAGCATATAGGAGAAAGCGGTTTTGAGAATAATTTGGAAATTGAAACACAATCGGACGGTACAGTTCGTATGTTGAATTTAATTCCGGCTTTGTATGAAATCAAAAACAGAGAATGTGTATATTTTATAGACGAAATTGAAAGCAGTATTCATCCGACGCTTATGATTAGTTTAATAAAATATTTTTCCAATCTTGATACAAAAGGTCAGTTGATTTTTTCTACTCACGAAACCGAATTACTCAATCAAAAAGAAATCATGAGACCGGATGAGGTGTGGTTCTCTGAAAAAATAGACGGTAATACAAAAATGTATTCGTTGAACGATTTTAAATTGCATAACACCCTAAACATCAAAAACGGCTATCTGGAAGGTCGTTACGGAGCAATACCGTTTATCGGTAATTTGGACGAATAAAATGAGCGAAAAGGACAAATATTTCAAAAACGATGCACATGCGGAGGAACGTCTTCCGTTAAAAACGGAGCTGAAACCGAAAAAGAATACTGCGCGGAAGCGGACAACGATTGTGCATGAGAGCTACACAAAACAAGACGGGACTTTGAGTGCCGCCTTGTTTATTATTATTTCGGGAGGCACAAAAAGAGAGCGAGATTATTTTGCCAAAATTGCTGACATTAAAACTTTTCCGAGAATTGATTTGCGATTCATATCAAGAAATAAAGAAACCGGAGAAGAGGGTTTGTCTCCCGATAAATTGTTTAACCTCGCAAAATCTATCAAAAAACAGATAGCAGAAAATGAAACATCGGATACCGACGACAGTATTTACATCGTAACGGATGTAGATGAATTCCAAAGCATTATTATTGAGCTACTCCCGCTATGTAAGAACGAAAAATTCAACTTAATAATAAGCAACTCATGTTTTGAAGTTTGGTTGTATTACGGTAAAATTGAGAGTGTTCCATCTGATTTTGTAATCCCAAGTAAAATATCAAAAATAAGTTCGGCATTCAAAAAATATCTCGATGATAAATTTAAAGGCGGTATAGACCCTCGAAAATCAATATTTGAAATACAAACGGCGACAATAAACTCCAGACTGAATTACGAAGAAGACGAAAACGGAATCCCTAAACTTTTTTCTACAAATATGTTTTTATTGGCAGAAAAACTACTGGCGCTCATCGAAAATGAGTTGCAATATCTAAAAGAAAAAGGACTTGATAAAACAAAAATACACAAAAAATGAGCAACTGTATCACCGAAAACGACATTGAACAAATTGCAATAGAATTATTGCAAGAACAAGGCTATAATTATTCCTCGTTCGCCCGAAGCTGTCCGCAACGTTCGGCGGCGAGTCTCGCGGCGTCGCGCTATCATACAAGGCTCCGTCCTTGTGCCTGATGAATGTCGAAACATAATTTTCATCCTGCGAAACTAACAAAAATAGTAACACGTTCCAAAAGTTGCTGCAAATAAATCGTTCGCTCGCAAGGCACAACCTTGCCGGATATTCGGACGGCGGCACAGCCGACCTCCCAACAATTTCACCTTTGACAACCCGCGGCGAACCGGGTATAATATAAGAATACACGATTATTTCGTTACAATCCTACAGCTCGGAGTATCAGATTAGTTTTGCATCTCAAATTTCGGAACAACTTTTTTTATTTGAAAAGTTATTTTGTTTGGATTTGCTGACGAAGTATGAAAAAATTTGTGTGTGATTAAAAAATAAATACTATCTTTGCAGTTCATTAAAAAAAATACAAACATGGGAAAAGGAGACCAACGCACCAAACGCGGCAAAATTGTAGCCGGAACTTTCGGAAAATCTCGACCGAAAAACAAAACGAAAGCAAGCGTTAAAACCGAAAAAGTTATCGCAAAATAAAAGCCGAAATTCCTTCGGCTTTTTTTCTGATAATACTTATGCAGTGTCTGTACGAAAACGTTTTAATACTTGATTTCATGTAGATTATAGCTATTTTTTTCAATTGAATGTATTGTCATTCAGTAGTCATTCAGTAGTCATTTTGTTATTTTTTTATAGTTTCAATTGAATTTCGATTGAATTTCAACAAAATTTCTAAACACATTCTATACGATATTTCGCTATATCGTATAGAATTTCAACAAGTTATGTATTTTCTTTCAGCGACTATGCTATTGTCTGAAAGTATAAACTTTCATTTTGTTTTTTGGTGTTTATTTTGCTGTAAATATCTGAATTTAAAGTCTTTAATACGATTGGTTATCTCTACTTATTTCCAAAGAAATGAAAGTATTACCTAAGAATTGAGTTTTCTGAAAATATAGCAAAATTGTATGATAATATCGGCATCGGAGCGTGCAAATTCCGTTCAGGAATATTTTTTTTCGCAAAAATTGAAACAAATCAGGTCATTGGTTGTTGCGGGGCATAAAATAATCAATTTGGGTATCGGAAACCCTGATTTGCCGCCGCCTTCGGAAGCAGTGTATCGTCTTGTGAATGAAGCGTCTAAGCCCAATACGCATGGCTATCAATCCTACACTGGAGTACCGGAATTACGGCAAGCGTTTGCCGATTGGTATTCACGATTCTACGGATGCGAGTTCAATGCAGACAATGAAATCCTGCCGTTAATGGGGTCAAAAGAAGGCATCATGCATATCAGTTTAGCCTTTTTAAATCAAGGAGATACCGTTTTGATTCCCGACCCCGGTTATCCGACATACACTTCGGTCAGTCGTATTGCCGGAGCAAAATTATTGCCCTATAATCTTAAAAAAGAAAACGGATGGATGCCCGATTTTAGCGAAATCGAACAAAATGACCTCTCAGGCGTTAAACTTATGTGGATAAATTATCCGAACATGCCCACGGGTGCTCCTGCCGACCATCAGTTTTTTGAAGAAATCATTAGTTTTGCATACCGACATAAAATATTGATAATCAACGACAATCCTTACGATTTTGTTCTTAATACCGACTATCGAAGTATTTTTATGTATCCGGGTGCCAAAGACGTTTCACTTGAATTAAACTCTTTGAGTAAATCGCACAATATGGCGGGCTGGCGAGTCGGAGCAGTTTTCGGCAGAGCCGATTATATTGCCACAATTTTGAAGATTAAGAGTAATATGGATTCGGGCATGTTTTTACCGGTTCAACTTGCGGCTGCGACTGCTTTAGCTTCAACGACTGACACTTGGCATGAAACAAACAACCAAATCTACCTCGAAAGACGAACTATTGCTTGGCAAATTTTAGATGCCCTACAATGCGATTACGATAAACATGCTCAAGGTTTATTTGTTTGGGCTGAAATTCCGGGACACTATCAATCCGGGTTTGAACTATCTGATTTACTATTAGATAAGGCTGAAGTTTTCATTACTCCCGGAGGCATTTTCGGAGAAAACGGACTGCGATATATCAGAATAAGTTTGTGTGCAACCGAAGAACAGTTGACAGAAGCATTGGAAAGGATAAAAAAAATGACACAAGCTCTGTAAAAAATTCCCGAATCAATAAAAATTCGTCTAAATGGATGTAAAACATTATTGATGACAGCCATAGGATTATCAATGGATTCGTTTGCCGTCTCTGCAACTAACGGAATGACTATTAAAGGTTTAACTTTTTGGAAAGCTGTTGCAATCGCAAGTATTTTTACGTTTTTTCAGGGCTTGTTTCCTGTTTTGGGTTGGTATGCCGGCATTAGTGTCGAAAGTTACATTATATTAGATTTAAGACGTCAGATTACAGACAACAGACTCTAAAACATTGTAAATCCGTATTTTAGAAGTTTATTATGTAGTATTTGTAAGAAAACGTGTAAATATTTGAACTTATGTAGGTTGTAGT
>DYOJ01000234.1:3648-4945 GCA_020720705.1 Acetofilamentum sp. | reverse complement strand
AAAAAGCAATGAAAATCATTACCGTTTTTTTAGAAAAATTTGAAAATTTGTAAAATCTTAAATTTAATAGCGTTGAAATGAAAAAAGTTTTGATTATACTCAAAACTTTATCGAAAATCTAAAAAGTATTGATATTAGATTTAAGACATCAGATTACAGACAACAGAATCTAAAATATTGTAAATCTATATTTTAGAAGTCAATTATGTAATGTTTATTATTCGGTTTAATATAATATAAACAAAAGTATATGCACGAACCTGAAATTCAGTGCAATGAGATTTGGAATATCCGACGGTTTTTGACTTTGTTTTTTGAACATTAACGCATCGGTAAATTCTTGTCGGATACCGACGTTTGATTTTTTTTTCAAAACGAATTTTCATCAAAATAATCTTAAAAATACAAAATTTATATCCGAAATTTGCGTAATTTGTGATACAAGAATGGGCTTCTTATTGTTTCGAAACCTATTATATTCTAAACGGATTAATTCTTTACTTAATTAATTCTATAATTTTCTCAAAACATGAGAATTAACTCATTTTCAAATTTCCAAATTAACACATTTTCAGTATATATTAAACCGAGTATTAAATATTACATATTTGACTTCTAAAATATAGATTTATTTCTGCACATATCAGGTGTTTTCACCTGATATTTATGGCTTTGAGGTGAAAACACCTCAAAGGTGCAATAATATTTTTGATAGCGGTTTAGTATCATTTACGAGATTTTCGCTTGTAAAATTGCAGTAAATTTCAGAAATAAAAAAAAACTATTACTCTGCACATATCAGGTGTTTTCACCTGATATTTATGGCTTTGAGGTGAAAACACCTCAAAGGTGCAATAATATTTTTGATAGCGGTTTAGTATCATTTACGAGATTTTCGCTTGTAAAATTGCAGTAAATTTCAGAAATAAAAAAAAACTATTACTTTTGAACTTTATTACTGATATTTTAGACAAATACGAAGTATATTAATAGAAATCCTGCTGCTTTTTATCTCATTCTTGTTCATGGAATTTGTTGCATGGTCGAACCACAAATACGTCATGCACGGATTTTTATGGCGTTGGCACAAAGACCACCATGTAAACGACCGTAAAAAAGTGGCAATGGAAGACATGGAATTTTCCGGTTTTGAGAAGAATGATTTATTTTTCATTGTCTATGCACTGCCGGCTATCATTCTGATAATCACCGGATTATTATTCAGTATCAGCGAGTTATTATTTATCGGAATAGGCATTACGCTGTACGGATTTACATATTTTTTGATACACGATGT
>DYOJ01000234.1:0-3548 GCA_020720705.1 Acetofilamentum sp. | reverse complement strand
GCTGATACACGATGTGCTGATACACGATGTGCTGATACACGATGTGCTGATACACGATGTGCTGATACACCAACGTTTAAATATCCCCTTCCTGCGTCCACGCAAAAACGGCTATGCCGGCGCAATTATTCGGGCACATCTGGCACACCATCGTCCGAAATCCGAAAGCCATTTCAGCAACTTCGGCTTACTGCTATTTCCGAAACGTCATTTCATAGACGAATTATAAAACAAATTTTCAGACAATTTCACATTCAGATTATGCAGTGGCTCTATTCTACCTTGTTGGCGGCTTCGTTCAGCGCACCATTTTTGTTGAGTTTCGACAAAAAAATTGCTTTTTATAAACATTGGAAATATTTATTTCCGTCAATCGTTACCGTAGCGCTATTTTACATTGTGTCGGACATCTATTTTACGGCTCAAGGTATCTGGGGTTTCAATCCAGAATATCATTTTCGCCTTAAAATTTCAGGATTACCTTTGGAAGAAATTTTGTTTTTTATTGTCATACCATACGCCTGTGCGTTCATACACGAAACCTTGCGCGGATATTTCCCAAACCTACAACTCTCAAAAAAACAGACACTTTACCTCAGCTTCATATTCATAGCGGCAGCAACTTTACTTTCGATACTTTTTTTCGACCGCATGTACACCGTTTATAATTACAGCCTGCTTGTGTTGAGCTTAATACTCGGTTTGTTAGATAAATCAGGAGAATTAAGCCGATTTTACATTTCGTTTATTGTCATGCTCATTCCGTTTGTTATTGTAAACGGCATCTTAACAGGCACATTTATCGAAAATGAGGTTGTATGGTATAACAACTCGGAGACCCTAAACTTTAGGATTTTTACAATTCCGTTGGAAGATTTCGGTTATGCGTTCAGCCTAATTTTCTTGAATATTTTGTTGATGACTAAATTAAAACAACGATTTTCAAAATCACCTAAACAGTAGTATAATAATTGTCAGAAAAATGTCGTTCAAATGAATCGGCTTTTAAAAAGCCCTGATTGCTCTAACCGAAAAAGTTGGAATATTTTTAGACGAAATTTGTGAAAACCCACGAAAGAAGGAATATGCCCAAGCTGAGTTCGCATTTGCTTCTGTGGATGTCCAATAAAATTCGTTAGATAATGGCGGGGTTGTAGCAGCATCTCCGTCTAATTCGAGAACTTTATTGATTTCAAACAGATTTTGCCACAAATAATTAATCTCGGCTCGGCTCGGCAGAAACCAATCGTCATAAACACCTGTGTTATAGTCGTCATTAACGTAATCCAAACATCGTTGGGCACTGCTGCTTATGTGTCCTGATTGTAAAACGATGCTGTTTGAATTATCGTATCCGTTCCATTCATTCTGCGCGCTTACTCCGACTGCAACCGTAGTAATATTACTCCAGCGTGTACCTGTGCTTAAATCAATCAGACTACAGACCAAACCATGTTTGCCGCTTTTATCAACCCAAAACACAACACCGCCACCATATAATTCTCCGATATAATGCCCTGACGAACTTATTGTTACCCAATTAGGAGTAACGGTTGTTCCGAAATTATAAGTAAACTCGTTGGTTTGGGTGTTAAAAATCCAAAGCCCTGTTGCCGGATTGGAAATGTTGTTCATTTCGGATGTAGTTAAGCGCGGAATCAACAAGCCCTTTGTCGTGCTTTGAATATCCAATATGGCAGAATTGTCCGGATGACTGCCGTCTGCGTTGATACTCACATTTTGGGACAGTAAAGACAGGTTTACAACTAAAAAGAACAACAATAGAATAGGTATTTTCATCTGTTTATAATTTTTATTTGGTTGATATTATGATGTTTAGCGTGGACGCTAAACACAAGATAATTGCGAAAAGCGTCCACGCTTTTCGAGTTAAGATAATTTCTAATCATTCCCTTGTGTGTCAAAAACTTTGTCATGGATGTTTCATATTTTAATACTTTTTGTTTGTTAAAACAGCATAATAGTCTTATTTTGAGTTTATTATGATAGTCAATACTTCGTTAGATTTTAGTATTTAGATGTTAGACATTAGACTCAAATCGCTTTACTCCAATTAGTTACAATCAATACTCAATTTGAGAAATATTATCTTCTGATTTACAGTAAATCAATATATTACACAAAAGATTAACGAACTATAGTTTCAATGTTAGTTTACAAAATATGCGTCCATTCCAAAGAGTTAAAAAAACACGAAATCTCAAATTATTACTAATTACATTGTTTGATAATAGTCTGAACTTAAACAATTTAGAATTTTTCACAGTTGAAAGTTAGAAAATTATTAAAGATATTGAGTTGTTATACATTCAAGATTATTTTTTTTCAAAAAAACAAAAAAATACCGCCTAACTTTATGAACTTTAAACTTTTAACCTTAAACTCTGAATTATTTGTGAATAATTCAGGCTAAAAACGTCTAACCGCTCGTACATAATATAGTTCAGTTTTTAGCATCGTGTTTGCTGCTGCATTGTCGAACGAAAAGAGGTGCACATAGACATTCGATGCTTCGCGTGATGCCCAATATTCAGTTTTCGAGAGTATTTGTGTTGAAATATCGGCATCTGTGTCGAGTGCTTTATTGAGTTCGTAAAAATGATTACGAATGTGTTTTAACTCTGTTACACTCGGCAGATACCAATCTGTATAAATTCCGGTTCCGTAGTCCGGATTTATGTAATCGTTACAAATTTGAGCTGCACTTGTGAGATGTCCGGGTTGATTTATAATCTCGGTTGTATTTGTTTGACCATCCCAATCGCTTGTTGCAGTGCCTATAAGAACTGAAGTTATATTACTCCATTCGGTGCCGGTGCTTAAATCAGTCAAGCTACAAATTAAACCGTGTTGTCCGGTGTGGTCTATCCATATAATAATTCCGCCTCCGTAAAATTCGCCGATATAATGTCCTTTTGTTCCGATACGTAACCAATCCGGCACCAAAGGAGTTCCGGAATTGAAATAGAACAAATTATCGTCCGAACAAAAAATCAGCAATCCGTTTGCCGGAGAAATGACGGATTTGATTTGGTTCATTGACATCCGCGGGATTAGCATTCCGGATTTATTAGAGTTAATATCCAACATCGCAGACTGTTCCGGCACATGTATAACATCGCTTATGCCAACATTTTGCGATGATAAAACAGAAATTTGCCAAAAAAAGACAAGTAAAAAATAATAACGCATATTATGAGTATTGAGTATTGAGTATTGAGTATTGAGTAATGAGTATTGAGTATTGAGAATTATGAGTTAAATACAATGTTCCAATGCAAGTGATTGAAAATAAGAATATCCAAAATTCCCCCTTTGAAGGGGGCAGGGGGATGTAAAACGTAACACAATATAAATCAATTCTAATTTCCGACTCATAATTTACATGTGTAATGAGTATTGAGTATTTAGATTTTTTCTTAATATACAACTATTCAGTATTTTACTAAAATATAATAATATAAACTAACTTTACGTTAAAAACAGCAAATGCAAACACAAAACTTAATACAAATCTTTTCAAAATA
>DYOJ01000233.1 GCA_020720705.1 Acetofilamentum sp. | reverse complement strand
ATGATTTAAAACTTACTATATTCCTCAAACCGCTTCTTCAACCGCATAAACGTTTAAACAGTCTGTTTTACGCAAATAAGTCTGACAGCCAACTCGTAAATTTAGAGCTGACATCTGAATTCGCGGACAAATAGTTGCGCGTAATGCTTTGTCCGAGAGGCAAACCGGGTGTTTCTTGCGCGGCTAACCACGTGTGTACGACAGCTTTGGATTTGTGAATGGGTTTGTATAAATTGAGCTTTCCCATTTCGATTTTTTCAAGATATTTATTCACTTCGGGCAAGAGTAAATCTTCGGGCGGAATCAGCATTTTTGAGAAATCTTCAAGCATTCCGGAAGATTGGTTGTCGGGCATGAGCCAAATTCCGATAGAAATCGCATCTTGTGATTTGAAAATCAGACCGGTATTTGGAATATATGCCGGCAATTGAAAACCAAGTCGCGCAAACAGTTGCGAAAGCTGCAACCAACGTTTGTCAATATCTGAATCGGCATCCACAACAATTCCAAGTATCTCAATATCAGGTTCTTTAAGGTCGGATGGTATGCGAGACAGGATGGTTTCAAATCCGTTCGCATCCACAATCTTGAAGTTTTCGACTATTTCGTATTTTTTACAAAGTGCCGAAATTACATGAAAATCGTTCGCACCTTCGACCAAAAGTTTCTTGCGAAATGTTTTATTTCTACTCATTTTCAGCGTGTTTCAATGTTGTTTTCAATGGCTGATTTCAGTTCGGCATTTGAGTAATCAACTGCTTTTACGGTTCCGTTTTTGGTTTCTAAACGAATTAATTTGCCGGAATTTTGTAAACTGTTGTTTAAAACGGTTTCAAAACCTGCAACGCAATCATCGCTGTGTGAGGTTGCAAATACTTGAATATTAAGCTTTTCCGAGATATTAAAAATCATTTCCCAAAGTTTTGTTTGCACGGAATGGTGTAAACCGCTTTCAAATTCATCAATCAAAACGTACCCGCTTTCTGCATTAACCATCGCCAAAACTATTGTCAGTATGCGATTTATGCCGTCGCCCAAGCTAAGCAAAGGCAGGATTTGTTCTTTGTCTGCGAGTTTTATTAACGGATAGCGGTGCGGATTGCTCCCGACGAATGTTATGCGCTCAAGGTCGGGTTGAATTATTCTAAGCGTCTGATAAACAATTTCTTCTTTTGAAGTTAAAGTTATTTTGTCCCACAATTCTGCGTTTTGTTGCCTTTCAATGTCCCTAATTTTCAGAAATTGGAGCTTTTCGTATTTATCCTTACCATAGAAATTTCCACGAGTCAGAAAACGGTTACTTTCCAAAGAATAAATGTAACTGCCTGATTTAGAAACAATCTCAAAACCCAATTTAGATTCTGCATCAGAATCGTTCGGAACAATTTGTCTTCCTGTCCCGGCAGAATTTGGCTCAACATATTGCACAAATCTGAACGAACAACCGGCAATATCCGTTCCTTCCGATAGGCTGATTTTTGTTCCGTTTTTGAAACTGACAACTCTGTCTCTAAATAATGAAGAAAGAATATTCATATTGGCAACAGACTTATTTACAATGTCTTGTCCTGTAATTTTCTCGCCTCTGTCGTATAAAATTTTGTACAGAATCTCAATATCGAATTGAGAAACAAACAAGGCAATCGCTTCAAGCAAAGACGATTTTCCTGTATTATTTTTCCCGACAATGAGGTTTACACGCTCGAACGATTTGATATTCAAGCCGTCAAGGTTTTTATAATTAACAATTGAAATCGAAGGTATCATAAGTTCAATGAATTGTATGCAAATTTACTGTTTATTTTTAGAAAAAATTGTGTTTTAGAATAGCAACCGAATTTCTCGGAAAACTCAAAAAGTCGAGCTTTCAAAAATAAATATTTCAACGGTATCGAATGATTTTATACCTTTGCAAAGTAAATAATTTTATATCATTATGACACATCACAAAGCAATTTTAATCATATTAGACGGATGGGGTATCGGGAATAAAAAGAAATCCGATGCGATTTTTAACGGCGAAACGCCTTATATTGACAGCCTTACATCAAACTATCCACATTCACATCTCATAACCTGCGGTGAAGAGGTGGGGCTGCCGCACGGACAAATGGGAAACTCCGAAGTCGGACACCTTAATATTGGTGCCGGACGTGTTATGTATCAGGATTTTGTGAAAATTAACAGAGCCATTGCCGATAATTCGATTGCACAAATGCCGGTCTTGAAAGCCGCTTTTGAATACGCCCGCGACAACAATAAAGCCGTCCATTTCTTGGGTTTAATTTCGGACGGCGGAGTTCATTCGCACGTAAGTCATTTACAAAAATTGTGCGATTTGTCTGCCGAATACGCGCCTGACAGAACCTACATTCATGCCATTACAGACGGCAGAGATGTTGACCCCAAAAGTGGTTTGAATTACATTTTGGACCTTCAAAAACATCTTGAAAATTCAAACGGAAAAATTGCAAGCCTCATCGGGAGGTATTACACCATGGACCGCGATAAACGTTGGGAACGTATAAAACTTGGATACGACCTCATGGTTAAAGGCATCGGGACACCTTGCACCGATTTGCCAAATGCTATACAAGAATCATACAATCAAGATATTACGGACGAATTTATTAAGCCTCTCGTCATGGTAAATCCGGACGGTTCACCCCTTGCGACCATACAAGCCGATGATGTTGTGATTTGTTTCAATTTCAGAACCGACAGGTTGCGACAAATTACAACTGTCCTGACACAACAGGATATGCCTGAATATGAAATGAATACAATTCCGTTACATTACGTAACTTTAACTTTGTATGATAAAAACTTCAAAGGAATCAATGTCGTTTACGGCAAAGAAAATTTAGACAATACATTAGGCGAAGTTCTTGAAAAACATGGACTTAAACAATTACGTATTGCCGAAACCGAAAAATATGCACATGTAACCTTCTTTTTTTCGGGCGGAAGGGAAAAAGAATTTAACGGAGAAACACGCGTCTTGGTAAACTCCCCCAAAGTTGCAACTTACGACTTACAACCGGAAATGAGTGCTTATGAGGTTGCCGATGCGTTGGTTGTTGAACTCAATAAACAAATCCACGATTTTATAGTTCTAAACTTTGCTAACGGCGACATGGTCGGGCATACAGGTGATTATCAGGCGATACTGAAAGCTGTGAAAGCCGTTGATGAAAATGTGAAACGTGTTACGGAAACCGCAAAATCGAACGGATACACCGTTCTGATAATCGCAGACCACGGAAACGCAGATTACGCCGTGAACGATGACGGCAGTATCAATACGGCACATTCTCTCAATCCTGTTCCCTGTATTTTGGTAAGCGATGAATATAAGGCAATTAAGAACGGTATTCTTGCCGATGTTGCACCGACTTTATTGAAAATTATGGGCATTGAAATTCCGAAGGATATGACCGGCACTTCATTGATATAATACACACTTTCAACGAGATAGCTCAATTTTGATTGTAAAATAATGAAATCGGAACAAGCAGAATTTTGGAACAGCTTGTATGAATTTGCCTCACAAGGCTGGGATATCGGGTATCCTTCACCGGCAATCTGTGCCTATTTTGAACAGATACCTGACAAACATTCGAGCATACTGATACCCGGTGCCGGAAATTCTTATGAAGCTGAATATCTGCATAATAATGGATTTACACAAGTATTTGCGTTGGATTTTGCAGAGATTCCGTTGAAAAATTTTGCGACTCGGCAGCCTGATTTTCCGGAATCGCATTTGATTTGTGAAGATTTTTTTTTGCATCAAGGGGTTTATGATTATGTTGTAGAGCAAACTTTTTTTTCCTCCGTACCGGAGACAGAAAGAGCGAGATTTGCAAAACATATATCAAAACTTTTAAAGCCGGGCGGCAAATATGTCGGATTATTATTCAATCACAAATTTGAACAAAATACGCCGCCTTTTGGTGCCGACGAACAAGAATATCTCAGCATTTTTATGCCTTATTTTGAGATAAAAACATTTGAAATAGCCAAAAATTCAATAAAACCTCGAGCAGGACGTGAGATTTTTTTTATCTTTGTCAATAAATTTTAAAAAATTACGTTAAATAATTTCAATTCAAATTAGATTATTTTAAATTTGTAGTCTATTAATTCACAAAATTTTAATCCATGAAAAAATTAGTTTTAATGACATTAGTTATGTCCTTATTTTTGGGCTTAAGTGCTCAAAAGCAAAAAATGCAAAGCGATTTAACCGAAAAAGATGGTGTTTTTTGCACAAAAGACGGTGAAAAATTTACCGGAGTTGCTTATACATACCATAAAAACGGCAAACGCGAAAAAGAAATCGAATACAAAAAAGGTTTGAAATTCAAAGAGACCTCCTTCTACGAAAACAGCGATGTTCGCAGTATCTCAACGTTTAAAAAAGGGAAACTTCACGGTGAATTTATTTCCTATTACGAGGGTAAAAAAATCAATGCACAAGGTAAATACAAAAAAGGGAAAAAATCCGGCAAGTGGATTACCTATGACGAAAAAGGAAAGGTAAAAGAGGAAAAGAAATTTTAGTTGATATTTGTAAAGTTTCACCACGTTGTAAACTTTTTCGGGAAGGGGCTTTTTGAAGTGAAGCCGTAGGCGAACGAAAAAAAGCCTCTTCCCGAAAAAAAGCGTACGAATGAAAACTTGTTTATTTTTGAGTGCTAAATTTAAAAATACGAAACAAGAGTTTCATTCAAACGCCGTTACAAATATACACATAAGACGTGAAACTTGACATCGCTGATGTTTCGACACGATAAAGTAACAAGATAATTTTTGAGAAGAATTCCAACAACCCAAAATTTTCTGACCGGGAAAAACTTTCTATTTCTTCCTTTTTTTGGATTAATTGATTCAAAACATGCTCATTTTGGTAATTAGTGTCTGTGAGAAAACGTATAAATACTTGATTTTATGTCAATTATATTCTTTTTTCCAATCGAA
>DYOJ01000232.1 GCA_020720705.1 Acetofilamentum sp. | reverse complement strand
ACTAAATAAAAAACTACGAATGACTACTTAATGACTATTTTTGACTACTAAATGATAATACTTTCGATTGTAAAAAAGAGTATAATTAACATAAAATCAAGTATTTATACGTTTTCTTGCAGACACTTAATACTAACTTCTCAATACTCATTACTCAATACTTATTACTTCTACTTTACGAAGTTATGCCGGCAAAAGAAAAGCGTGGACGCTTATTGCATTTTCTATTTGCGTTTAGCGTCCACGCTAAACTATTCTAAGCACAAACTTTGCCGAAATCTTTAACTTCGTAAAGTCGAATTACTCAATACTTATTACGAAATATAGCAAAGTTCTGATATTTTTTTTCAGGATGCAATGATAAATGTCAGGAAGCTGAATTTGTAAAACAAAAAAGGTGTCCGACAAGCGAACACCTTAAACCAAAGTAGGGGAAATTTGGTTTATTGATGGGTTATGACAATTTTTTGGGTTTGAACCGCACCATCTGCAAGTTTGCAGGCGATAAAATAGATTCCTTCGGAAAATCCGGAACTTGAGATTGATACAGTAACTCGGCTTGGCTGAGTTCTGAATATCAATTTACCGGAAATATCTCGGATACTGACCTCGTTTATCGGGGTTTCAGAAGTGATTACAAAGGTTTCGTTTGCCGGGTTAGGAGCGATTTTGAAAGATACAGATTGATTATCAATGGATGCACCGCTTGTAATCGGACCTGAAAATGCTGTTTTGATTTCATTTCCGTAAACAAATTTATTGTCTTCAGGAATAACGGCAAATGCGATGTATTTTCCGACATCAGCGGAGGAGAGGGTGTAGGTATCCGACCCTTTGGAGGCAACAACAGTAGCGCCTGTGCCGTTTGCATCGTTTGCTCTGTACCATTTGAATGAAGTTGCGCCTTCGGCGGTTGAGCTTGGGTGGCTGTATGTGTATGAACCTGTAAGTGTCTGCCCGTTGGCAAGTGTACCGGTTACAGATAAACCTGTTGCCGATGGGATGCCGAGCCAGCCTGTTCTTACTTCATTTACGCCATCCTCGTTTGTGAAATTAGTTTCGGAAGTCCAATCATACCAGCAATCAGCATTTGCTTGAAGGTCGCCGGTTTTGTTTGTGCCTAATGTTCCGCCGCCTGTTCCATCATTGAACAATAAATTTGTATATGATACTTCAGGAAATTCGTATTCATACCATCCGTTTTCACCTGCAGTCAGCAGATTACCGGGCCAAACTGTCGGTTCTGTTAACGCGCCTGTTGGTTGTACGCCCCAGAACCAAATTTTCGGGGTTGTCCAAGAGGCATGTTTGAAATGTGCAGTAAAGCCGGATGCAGCACCGATTGTGAATGTTGCCGAAACTACTTCGGAGAAATTGCCGTCGGCATCTTTTGCCATTGCTTTTACGGTTGAACTTTCGGAAACATTTATCGTTAAAGGGCTAAGTCCGTTTGTCGAAGCTGTAGTGGGTGTGCTGCCGTTTGTTGTGTAGTAAATGCGCGGATTCGGGTCGGTATTATCTGTTGCGCTGAGGGTTACGGATTGTGCAGTTGCAAATGTTCCGCCGGCAGGGTTTATTGTAACTATCGGGTTTCCGGGCAAGGCTTTTGTCCAAACGGCGTAGTTTGTGCCTGAGGTTGCTAAGTTCCACTCCGAGCCGGTAGGAGAATAGTCTCCCGAGCCGATTTTCATGGCAACTTTGTCGTCAATAATAGCGGCGTACACATTCCATTCTGATTTAACGATATTTAAAGTACTGTTGTTGCCTATTCCGTTTGCTTTTCGAATTAATATTAGTTCTTTTATCGGGTCGTGCATTGCGCCTTCGTTCCAATCGTAAAAATGGTCGTACATAACACATGGGGTAGGCGGATGTGTTAAGATATACGCATAGCCTTCCATGACGTGAGTTGATGGGAAGGGCCAATGGGCTTGCGTGGAACCTGTGTCGTGGTTGTCAATAAAGGTTACCGAACGGTTTGTGTGTGTGCCTGAAATGCTCGGCATGTCTCCAAAAGCATTCAACAGTGCTAAGTTATTGTTATTGAAAGCATCGTGCATGGTTCCTTTCAAAATAAAGTCGAACGCTTTGGACTGGTCATTGGTTGCATTAAGCCAACTTACCATGACATCGTAAGGTTCCCACACTTCACCAACAACAAACCAAGGGCTGGTATGTGCATTGTATTCAGTAACATAACTACCGGAGAAACCTTTTACATAGTCGTATCTCCAACCATCGAAACCGACATCGTTTTTGAGCATGGTCATCCATGCTTTAATATCTGTGCGGACGGTTGAGTTCGTGTGGTCAAGGTCGCGTGCTGATGCGTATCCGGCACCCGTGTCTCCGCTCCCGCATGCACCTGTCCATTCATCGCCGGAGCATACAGCCCAACAACCCCAATTCGGATTTGTGAAATCTGCCCAATCGGTGGTTCCTACTCGGTGGTTTATAACTATATCTGCTATAGCTTTTACATTGTTTGCATGTAGTTCGTCAATTAAGGATTCCAACATTGCTCGTGTTCCGTAATAACTGTCTAAGTTGTTGAGCTCGGAAGGCAAATAGCCTTGCGCTGCAAGGTCGTTTGGTTTTGACGGCGGCGGCAACCATACCGCATCAATGCCTGATGCTCCCATGTCTGCGGCTTGGGTCTCAAGGTATTCGTACCAATAGGTGCCGTTGAAATCATATAATCCCCAACAGGGCCAATTAAAGCCTTGAATGAGAACTTCTTTTCCGTCAGCTTTTTCTTGTGCCGATACACTTCTTGTGCTTATGCCCACAAGCAAAACAGCAAGCAGGAACACTTTAAATAATTGTGAAATTTGTAACATATCTGAAATTTATTATCAATTATACTTATTTGCGAATTTACGAAAATATTTTCACAGATGCGCTTGTATTTGTATATTGACTTAAATTTCAATCGTTTGTTGTGTCGTAAAACATTTATTTTGTTCGGATATTTGAACAAAATCACCGATTTCCTAAAAAAAAAACGACTCGCCTGTCTTTATTCACCGATAATTTTGACCAAGATACGCTTGCGGCGCATCCCGTCAAACTCCCCGTAAAATATCTGTTCCCACGGACCAAAGTCTAATTTACCGTCCGTAATTGCACAAACAACCTCGCGTCCCATAATACTTCGTTTGAGGTGAGCATCGGCATTGTCTTCATAAGAATTATGTTTGTATTGATTATGAGGTTTTTCCGGAGCTAAACCTTCGAGCCATTTTTCAAAATCTTGATGTAAGCCCGATTCGTCATCGTTTATAAAAACACTTGCCGTTATGTGCATGGCATTGACTAATACTAATCCTTCTTTGATGCCGCTTTCGCGTAAGCAATTGAGCACTTCGGGGGTTATGTTGATATACTGTCGGCGTTGTGTTGTGTTGAACCACAACTCTTTACGATATGATTTCATATTTTCGGATTTTAAAAAATATTTACAAAAATAGAAAATGTATCGTTATTTTTGAAAAATCGCACTAATTTTGAAAAAAAAAGGATATGCAAATTTCACTCATCGCCGCAGTTGCACAAAATGGAGTCATCGGCAAAGAAAATAAATTGATTTGGCACTTGTCAGAAGATTTAAAGCGTTTTAAACGGCTGACTTCGGGGCATATCTTGATAATGGGACGTAAAACTTACGAACATTTGCCGATTCGCCCTTTACCAAACCGTAAAAACATTGTTCTTACTCGTCAATCTATTGATTATCAAGGGGCTTATGCGGTAGGTAGCGTTGAGGCAGCATTTGAACTTTGCAGCTCGGATTCTAAGGTATTTGTAGCAGGCGGAGCCGAAATTTACCGACTGTTTTTACCTTTTGCTACGCACTTGTATCTCACTGAAATTCACAAGAGTTTTGAAGGTGATACATTTTTTCCGGACATTGATTATGCCCAATTTAAGCTGACAGATTCCGAATTTTTAGACGGAGATTTGCCGGCGACGTTCAAATATTACGAGCGAATTTCTCTTCAATAAATAGGTCGTGGGCTAAATGCGTTGAAGTGCAAGCGTGGACGCTTGCAACATACAAAATACTATGCGTTTAGCGTCCACGCTAAACTTTAATCAACGGATTTATGACACTACCATTTCAATTTAGAAAATTATTTATAACTAATTGATATTGAGTTTTTTGAATCTAACGTCTAACGTCTGATTTCTAAAATCTAACGAAGTATTGAATATAAAATCATTAATTCATCAAGATTTTAGTGTCTGTTTTATAAAAAATATTATCTTTGGGTATTGATTTTAAAATTAACAGTTAAAAAAATATCTCAATATGAATTCAGTTGAAAATTTAAGTGCCGAAGACAAAAAATTTATTCGCACCGTGTTTAATGAGATGCGCCGAGCATCAAAAAGTTATTCGGAAGAACGAGGTTTTGAAATGTCGAATGCACAGTTGTTTGCATTTTTAAGCTATGCACCCTCTGCCTTTGCAATTGCCGGAGACGGGGCGGTGGATGAACACGAACTGGCTGTGCTCGAAAAACTTGCAAGAATTATTGATGTAAAGGCTTATGTTAATATTGAACTGCAAGAAATGATGTCCGTTGCATTTGAGCCGGAACAAATTATGACAAACGAAGAATTTAACTTACGAATCGGCTCGGAACTCCTGTTCTTGGCTCGAAATGCCGACCGTTTTGAGGCTGATTTTGCTTCTGCGCTGAAAGCTATGATGGCTTTTGATATTAACCCGGATGCAGACGGCTCGATGACAAAATCGTTCGTTGCATTAATGGACAGCACGATTAAAAATAATAAGAGTAAAAATAAAGACCTCGAAACCAAGAAACTTAACGATTTTAAAGCAAAAATAGGAATTCGAAACTGACAGTTCGCGGTTTCGAACGATTATTGATTCTAATTCTATAAAGAATACAGCAAAGTTCGTAAAACAGAGAAGCGCGGACGCTAAACGCAAATTGAAAATGCGAAAAGCTTCCGCACTTTTAT
>DYOJ01000231.1 GCA_020720705.1 Acetofilamentum sp. | reverse complement strand
GGTGTTTTCACCTGATATTTAAGGCTTTGAGGTGAAAACACCTCAAAGGTGCAAGTATTTAAGAATCATTTTGGTTATATGTTTAATCGTTTATTTGTTTAAAGTTTAACAAAATAGTCGGTTTTCAGACTTTTTTTAAAACAATTAAACAAATCATCGAATAACCAACAATTCGAAAATTTGAAATATTCTCTTTGCCAAATAAGTACCGTTTATCTTATTTCGAACTCAGGTTGAAAATAAAATATTACATATTTGATTTCTAAAATGTAGATTTACACTGTTTTATATTCTGTTGTCTGAAATCTGATATCTGAAATCTAATATTAGTAATTTTCAAAACCTGAAATACACGTTCTCGTTTCTAAAAAATTTGCACCGAAAAATCCCGTGATTTACAAATAAATCATTATTTTTGTGAGTTGAACAGTCCTGAAATCAATTAATATACTGTTTACGGTTAATAGTTGAGGGTTTAAATTGTTGCAAACATCTAATAATAAATTGTTTATCAAAAATTGAAATCGGAACAAATACCGGATGACAGAATAATAAGAATTACGAATCACATCTAAATTTATAAATTTCTTGAAACTTGAAATTTGTAACTTGTTACACAATACAAAATAATTATGGACAAAAATTTTGTAAAAACATTTATAACGGGCGGCATTATTTTAGGTGTTGCTAACAGTTTATATTCGATGTTGTTATACGTTTTGGAGGTTAATTTGTTTAATTTTGGTGTCATAGCGGTAAATTTTTTATTGACTGCGGCACTTATAATTATCCCTCAGATTGCTATAGGTCGAAAATATCGCCAAACGTACACAGACGGATACATGGATTACGGCTCAGCCATAAAATTAGCATTGCCTGCAGTTGTAGTCGGGGGCTTGATTGTTGCAGTCTATGCGCTGATATTCAGTGCTATCGTAAGTCCTGATTATATGGACGGTATGATAAATGATTTTATGACAAAACTTTCTGAAAATCCGGCAATGGACGATAAAGCCTTAGACGAAATTTATGCCAAGTTTGAAGAAGCCAAAAACGCATCACTCGCCGAGAAAACAGTTCAAGCGTTTACAAGTTATGCTATCTCCGGAGTAATCTTTTCGCTGATAGCCGCAATATTTGTAAAACGGAAAAAAGACATACTAACAGATTGATAATCAATTATGGACATATCCGTAATCATCGCATTGCTCAACGAAGAAGAATCACTTCCGGAGCTTATTTCGTGGACAGTAGGCGTGCTTGAAAAACATGATTTCAGCTATGAAATTATTATGATAGACGACGGCAGCACAGATAATTCGTGGTCTGTTATTGAACGTTTGCAGCAGGAAAACCGGAACATACGCGGCGTTAAATTCCGTAGAAATTATGGCAAATCGCCGGCGCTGTATGCCGGTTTTGCGCGTGCACAAGGCAGTGTTGTCATTACAATGGACGCTGATTTGCAGGACAACCCGGAGGAAATCCCCGAACTTTATAACATGATAACAAAACAGGGGTTCGACCTTGTTTCAGGCTGGAAAAAGAAACGGCACGACCCGATTTTGTCCAAAAACATACCCAGCAAAGTGTTCAACCGCGCTGTTCGCATGATGAGCGGAATTAAACTGCATGATTTTAATTGCGGATTAAAAGCTTATAAACATCAAGTAATCAAAAGTATAGAGGTTTACGGCGAAATGCACCGCTACATACCTGTTTTGGCAAAACAAGCCGGGTTTAAAAAAATCGGCGAAAAAATTGTTAAACATCAGGAACGAAAATACGGAAAATCAAAATTTGGAATGAGTCGTTTTATTAACGGTTTTCTCGACTTAATTTCAGTTTCGTTTATTTCCAGATTCTCAAAACGTCCGATGCACTTTTTTGGTGCCTTGGGTTCGTTGGCTTTTTTTGCCGGATTCACAACCTTAGCCTATTTATCGGTTGCAAAATTGGTGTACCATCAATATCAAATGACCGAACGCCCCTTGTTTTTCTTCGGATTGTTGATGATAATTTTCGGAACACAACTTTTTTTGACCGGTTTTTTAGCAGAACTTATTTCACGTTCTTCTTCTGACAGGAACAATTATCTGATTGATATTGAGAATTAAATCGCAGACAGTCGTTAGAAGACAAATTACATCTTTTGAATGGTTTACGGAGCATAAATCATTCATGCTGATTTCATGGTGCTACTTGATTGAAATAATATCAACCAAAAACGGTAAACTTAAACAAAAAAATTCCTACTCACCGTACACCAACGATTTGTATATTCGCAAGCCGACCCAAGCATCGGTTGCAGCGTACCGTTTTTGCGATTCTGTCAAGGTTGGAGCTTCCCAATTGGAGAGTTGTTCCGATTTTGATATTCTGAATCCGAGTACGATGCCGGTCATTTTCTTCAGAGAATTGTCCGAGATACCAAATTCTGCCGATAATTTTTGAAGTTCGACAAAACTTTTTGGGTCGAAGGAGCGAAATTTTCGCAATCCGTTTACATCGTCTTTAACGGCAGCCCCGGCTTTAACTATATTTTCATCAGCTAAAATTTGAGCGATACAATCGGGTAATCCTATTTTGATTGTTTTTATCAAAAAGACCGCATCATTTGTTGCTAATTGCAACAATGCTATTTTGTTACGTGCTCCGGCTCTAAACATCGGCTTACTTTCGGTGTCAAAACCCAAAACACGCTGCGAACGCAAAATTTTTGAGACCGTTTCTGCTGATTTTAAGTCTTCTACAACCACAATATTACCCGAAAATTGTTTCAAAGGTAGGGCGTTAAGTGCTTCGTTTGATATTTCTTTGGCAAAATTTTGAGACATTCTTAATTAAAATTCGGAGTTTTTGGAATAACCGCTAATGCGTTTTGATTAACGAACACTAATGAAAAAACGGCCACGTGTGCCGACAAATTTTTCGGCTCAAAAGTAACATATTCATACGAAAGTTTCAAACGTGTACTAGTTTTTTGTGTGTAAAATCCGATTTCAGGTACAAATTTAGGTTTTACGAAGAAATTTTCAGACCCTTTGTAGCCTCCGAAATACAAAGCAGCTTTGCCGCCGGCAAACATCCCGAAAGTTGTTGAGGCTTTGTTATAGAACGATATTTTTTTTTGTGCCGATACGAACAATTCGTGTTGTGTTGAGCGATATTGTGTGTTATAATTTTCGCGCTCCGGGATTAATATTTTTTTTCGGAAAGGGCGGATATTGTATCCTGCCGTAAAATCCAGATTCCAAGTCAGTTCGCCGATGCCGCCTTGTAAACCGATCATATAGTCGGTATGATTAAAATGATGTGTGAATCCAAAAAATCCACGACCGAACGCAGCCTGTTTTTTAGTCTTTAAATCATTGTTAGACAATAATTTTACAATATCAGGATACCCATAATATTCGGCAATGGTTTTTGTGGTTGTTGTTCGGTCAGGGGCGTGCGGAAGAGCACCTTTTTCGAGCAGATATTTTACAATTTCGATGTGTCCGAGTGCGCTTGCATAATCAAGCGCAGTAAGTCCGTCGCTGTTTTCAGCATTTACATTTGCTCCGGCATTTATCAATATTTCAACACAATTGAGATGGTTTTCGGAAGCTGCAACCATCAAAGCCGTATGTTTCCAAATATCAACACCATTTGCATCTGCAAAATTTGCGAGTAACACACCTATAATTTCTGCATCGCCATAGTAGGCAGCCATCATCAAGGGTTTCCATTCGTCAAACGAAAGTTCAACGGGTGCGCCGGCTTTGCATAATAAATCCGTCAGCAACGGATAACCGTTTCGTATTGCGTAAAAAAGTGGGGTGTAACCGTCATAGTCCTCAGCTTTTACATCAGCTCCGGCCTCAAGCAAAAGCTCGGCAATTTCTACATGATTTTTTTTACACGCAGCCAACAAAGCAGTTGTCCCGTTTAACGGTTTAATATTTACATCAGCCTTATAACTAAGCAGTTGCTTCACAATATACACATTTCCCATATCGGAGGCAAACATTAGAGGAGTTATGTTCTCAAATGTGGCGATGTTCGGATTTGCGCCTTCTTTAAGCGAAGTGAATACAGTTTTCTCATCGCTGCGCATAGTAGCACCCATCAGGGTTGTGTCTGCCGGAGTTTGTGCGAAAACGAATGTTTGAAAAAACAAAATGAGAATAAAAAACGTGAAAATAGGTTTCATGGTCTGACAAAATTTGAGGAAACTAATGTTTTGGGGGTGAACCAACGTCCGAGATAATCTTCGGTTTTTATAATATGGTTTTCGGAATTTAAAAATTGTCCGTTTTTATTTTTTTTTACGACAAAAGCTTTGCCGTCTAAGATTTTTTTTTTACAAATATCTATACGATTTTTTTTAGCTGCAAATTGATGTTGTCTAAATAAGCTAAGTCCTATTTCGTTGTTACGTAAATCCATTTCGGACGTCATAAAATCAGGCAAAAAATCGTCTTCCAAAAGTTTTTTTTTAAAGTCAATACGGTTGCTGTGTTCGTACGCTTTCCCGAGTTTTCGTGCAGCTCGCACACCGATTTGTTCCGCCAATCCGAACATCCAATACAGATGTCTGAAAGCATCCACTTGTCCGCCCGCATAATCACCGTCCAAATCGGAATCATTCATGATGAGTTCGGTTACATTGCGGGTTTCGTTTGATATTTGCATAGCTCTTTTTGCCTTAAACGGATGCGTTATTACCCAGAATTTTACAGGGTAATGCAACTGTGTAAACTGCTTATAGAGTGATTCTTGTGCCATACTTGACAAAGGTAAGCAAAAAATAGAAATCCCGATTAAATGATACAAATATTTGTGATGAAAACTCATTTTGATTGTTTGTTCCTAAAAACAAAAATAATGTAGATTGTTTATAAAACAGAAAAGAAGTGTAAAATATGATAACATTATTCTTAACCTGAATTATTCACAAATAATTCAGAGTTTAAGGTTAAAAGTTTAAAGTTTGAGTCTTCTCCGAAAAGTGTATTTAGC
>DYOJ01000230.1 GCA_020720705.1 Acetofilamentum sp. | reverse complement strand
TCTTTGTATATCAATACATTAGCATAAGCAGACACCCCTTCTTCACGGCCTTCAAAACCAAGTTTTTCGGTGGTTGTAGCCTTTATTGCCACATCATCAAGGTCTATGTCCATTACTTCGGCAAGGGTTTGTTGCATTTGCGGGATTAAGTCCTTGATTTTCGGTTTTTGCAGTGCAATTGTTGAATCAATGTTCGATATTTCGTAGCCTTTTTCTCTAATCAATGCGCAAGTGCGTTTGAGTAAAATTTTACTGTCAATTTTATGAAACTCGGATGACGTATCCGGAAAATGCCAACCGATGTCGCGCAAATTTGCAGCCCCAAGCAACGCATCGCAAACGGCATGTATCAACACATCGCCGTCAGAGTGCGCGATGCAACCTTTTGTGTGCTCAACACGGATACCGCCGAGCCAAAATTCCAAACCGTCCGCAAATTTATGAACATCGTAACCGAAACCTATTCGTATCTTCATCATAAAAAAATTAAACACTAACAATATTATGAGTTTACAGATTTATGCATCATAGGGAAAAAATTGTGATTACAAACTGACATAAGCAACTTGCTATCAAGTTTAAAATCAACATAAACCATCAACTATAAACCGTAAACAGTTTACATACATTATCAATACATCAATTAAAAATCTGTAATACAGCAGCTTAATTATAATATCTTAGGTGTTCTATATACAATACTCCGTTAATATTTTTTGTAAGATATTGATTTATTGTAAATTAGATAAGAAAATTTCTCGAATAAGAGTATGATTGTAACTAATTGGAATTAAGCGATTTGAGTCTAATGTCTAACATCTAAATTCTAAAATCTAACGAAGTATTGATATAATCTCCGAAATATAACAAGGCATTGATACTTGCAAAAATATAAAAAACAAATCTACCACACAAATTTGAAGTATCAATCATTTATATCAATAATTCATAAAAATATTACGAAAAATTAAGAAAAAATAAATATATTTGTCGCTTTACGAGAATCAAAATTATACTTGCATTTTCAGTTTACATTAATGGCACAAACTTCCGACTATAAAATACTTTGTATCAGCAATGAAGCCGACATTAACACATTAGTTTCTGAGGTTTTTCAGAATGCTTCCCAAACATACATCATATACTCATGCAACGTGTCGTCAATGGCTGTGGACAATGTCGAAACTTATGCCCCCGATGTTATTTTGCTTGATATTTGCGATTCACCGTGTAAAGCTGTATCAGTGCTTACCGACCTGAAAAGTTATGATGAGTTTTCGGGAATTCCCGTTATCGCCTTGCTTTCCGATATGCATACCGTTGAACGCTTGTTTGAGTTAGGGGTTTCGGACTTTATAAAAAAACCATTAGACCGAACCGAACTTTTAATTCGTGTAAAATCTGTTTTATCAATGTTTCGACTAATCACCGGAATATCCGGACAAGCCGAAGAATTAGAACTACAATCGTACCGACTAGCCGAGCAAAAACACCAATTAGAAGAAGAAAAGCGCAAAGCAGACGAATTGCTCAAAAATATTTTACCTTATGAAATAGCCGAGCAACTCAAAAACAAAGGCAAAGTTGATGCAAAAAAATATCGCAGAGCAAGTATCTTGTTTGCTGATTTTAAAGGATTCAGTCGCTTGTCGGCAGAATTAGAACCTGAAGAAATTATCCAAGAATTAAGTATTTTCTTTGCAAAATTTGATGAAATTATTGACCAACATTTTATCGAAAAAATCAAAACAATCGGCGATGCATACATGTGTGTCGGCGGGTTACCCTTGCGCAACAAAAGTAACCCGATAGATACTACCCTTGCAGGGCTTGAAATTCAACGGTTTGTGAAACAATACAACGAACAACGACAATCTGACGGACTGCCGGTTTGGGAATTGAGGCTGGGCATACATACCGGACCGGTTATTGCCGGCGTTATCGGCACCAAAAAATTCGCTTATGATATTTGGGGAGATGCCGTAAACACCGCCAGCCGGATGGAAACAAGCGCAGAACCGGGAAAAGTAAACATATCCGGTGTAACCTATAACTTAATCGAAGAATATTTCGATTGCGAATATCGAGGTAAAATTGCCGTAAAAAATATCGGAGAAATTGATATGTATTACGTTTTAGGCTTAAAAACAGAGTTTCAAGACCCCGAAGACTCGATTAAACCAAACGAAAAATTCAAAGAAATATTAGCAACCTTCTAAAACAGTCCTTGTAATAATACTCATAACACATTGATATGCTTAATGTTATTCAGATATTTCGACTTGAATGTTTTTACAGTAGAAATTTGATTGAAACTAAAAAAACAATGAATGACGACTTTTTGACCATGAATGACCACTAAATGTCAAAACATTCGATTAAAAAATGAGTACAACCTACATAATTTCAAACATTTACACGTCTTCTTACAAACACTGAAATAACACGAATGAATTATAAAAATTGAAATGTCCTACGATATAAACATCAGAGAAGAAGAATTAAAAAATTATGTTGCGAAAGATTTTTTTGGAATTTTTGACACAAAAAAAGTAATCGGTAACGTTGATTTTTGTGTTGCCGTTCCGCAAATCAGCAAAGAACTCTTTGATACTGACAGTTTACTTTGGGCAGAAGCAAAAAAAGGAATTGCAAATATCTATAACTCTTTGGTTCAGTTGATTTTAACTGTAGGAAAAGCTCGAACATTCGATAAATTTCTACCGCCGACCATGTTGGGTGCGTTCGATGCCGAAAAAATTGCGTTTGTTCCGTACAACGATATTCACGAAGTGTTTTACCTGAATGATTTTAATTGGAATGTTGCACCGTCGAACCACGGAACCAAAGAGTTCGGATTGATTTACAATAAAGTAAAAACCATTTTAGACCGTAATACATTCCTCTATTTTTACAACAAAGACGAAAACGAATTACGAGCGTTTATCAAATCAAACTTCATTGCAGGAAAGTACGGATTTACAAAAACACGAATTGACAAAAATAATTTCATTGCAATCTACAACAAGTGGCTACAAGCCGTAAAACCAACCATTGCGGTAAATTGGGACGCTTTAAAAAAGAAAGGAATCATTGACGGCGATTTTTATTTGGCAGATATACTTTCATCTGAGAATGAAACGATTAAAGAAAAATTATTTGTATTGCTCAAAAAAAACAACTATGAATCAGACCGAATTTCAGACGATACAGGTTTATTCGTGTCTAAGCGGGCAGAATTTACGGACGGACAAAAAGCGCACACGCAGTTTTGGAACAAATACGAGCGTCCGCCTTCGGAACACTATTGGAATTACATAGTCGAACGCCGCGATTTGCTTGTGCCGCAAGATGTTCGCGAACGGAAAGGCAGTTTTTTTACACCGCAAGTTTGGGTTGAACTTTCTCAAAAATACTTAGCCGATGTGTTGGGCGAAGATTGGCAAGATGAATACTATATTTGGGATTGCGCCGCCGGAACAGGAAATTTGCTGAACGGACTCACCAACAAATACAACTTATGGGCTTCGACACTCGACCGCCAAGATGTGGACGTGATGAAAGACCGCATAAAAAACGGTGCAAACCTGCTCGAAGACCACGTTTTTCAGTTCGATTTCCTGAACGACGATTTTACAAAACTGCCGAAATCTTTGCAAAATATTATCAACACCCCCGATAAGCGCAAAAAGTTGGTGGTTTACATAAATCCGCCGTACGTGGAAGCAACCACTGCGCGTACGGTTGCAGGTACAGGCGAAAACAAATCCGGAGTTGCTACGGATAATAAACTAAATAAGTATTTTAACACAAAAATCGGCAATGCCTCTAACGAAGTTTTTGCATTATTCATGGCTCAGGTTTATGATAAAATTCCTGATGCAATCTTGGGGTTATTCTCAAAAATGAAATTTATCCAAGGTTCTAATTTTGCAAAATTTAAAGACTATTTTTCAGCGAAATATTTAGGCGGATTTATTGTGCCCGCAAACAGTTTCGACAATGTCAAAGGGCTATTTCCGATTGGATTTACGGTGTGGGACACCAAAATAAAACAAAATATCAGCGAAATAAGTTGCGATATTTATGAGTTAAATAAAACTAAATACGGGCTGAAACTATTTTACGGCAATCTTCAAAAAAATATCAACAAATGGATTGTTGAAACCGATGAAAAAGACAAAAACGGATTCGGCTTTTTGTGTAACCCCGCACCCGATTTTCAACATAACTCGCAATTGTATATCTCATTAAAAAAAGGCAAAGAGCATTTCAACTTCTGGAAATTTTCTTTAAAAAATATGATCAACGGAGTAATATATTTCTCTGTGCGACATTGCATTACATCCACATGGCTCAATGACCGAGACCAGTTTTTATACCCAAACGATGGATGGAAATCCGACAAAGAATTTCAAAACGATTGCTTAACTTTTTCACTTTTTCACGGACAAAATCGTATTACGTCAAAAGACGGCACAAATCATTGGATACCGTTTTCTGAAAGCGAAGTAAACGCACGAGATAAGTTCGACAGCGATTTTATGTTCAAATTTATCAAGGGCAAAATTAAGCCCGAAGACGAAAAACCTGATATTTTCACAGTCGTTTCTGAACCTCAGGCGCATTACGAAAGTCCGTTGCGCTTTTCGCCCGAAGCCACAGCCGTTTTCGATGCCGGACGCGATTTGTGGAAATACTATCACGAAAATATTGACAAAGTTCGGAACTTTGCCAACGTAGAATACAATGTAAATGCCTCATTATACGATATTCGCGAGCATTTTCAAGGCAGAAACGAAAGCGGAAAGATGAACCATAACAGCAGCAATGAAAATTACACAAACCTGATAGCAATTTTAAGAGATAAATTAAAACTTTTGGCTCAAAAAATTGAAACAAAAGTATATGCGTATGAATTTTTAAAGAAATAATCAACCATGCCAAAGTTTTTTTACACACAAGCGAACGATTAAATTAATATGAGTTCCGATTCGAAATGCGC
>DYOJ01000229.1:1291-5007 GCA_020720705.1 Acetofilamentum sp. | reverse complement strand
TAAAATAATGAGTTTTACGAATTTTACAATAAACAATAAACAATAAACAATAATTATTGACCGATATTTCCGCATTTAACAATATAAAATATAAACCGATGAAAAGAATAATATTTTTCGCGATTGCACTCATGTTCTCTATTTCCCTGTCGTTCAGTCAAGAAATTGTAGATATCAAAGGAACGAGCACCTGCGAACAGGCTTTAGATATTTCAATCTTCAAACGATTCGGACCTACGACGGCACCCCAAAAATACGGAACTGAAAATCCGTTAAATTTTGAAAGAGCCAAATATCCGGCATGGTACAAATTCACACTCACCGAAAACGGTGTCCTTACGTTTGATATTATTCCGACAAATGTTACCGATAACTATGATTTTATGCTCTTTAAGGCTGAAGAAAATTTTTGCACAAAATATAAAAACGGTCAATTAGCCCCTCTGCGAACATGCTTCGGCGCATCGGACAGCAAACGATTCGGACAAACCGGATTGTCTTATGCTTATGACAATGTTTCATACATGCAACCCATAGAAGTAAGTAAAGGCGAGACTTACTATCTTGCATTGAATAATGATTTTTTAGGTGGCGGACACACATTAGTTATCAATGTGTTACGAACATTCATGGTAAAAGGAACCGTGAACAATATCAAAAACGAAAACCCTGTAAAGGCAGCACTTATTTGGCAAACCATGTACAGCGATAATATCAGAATTACAGAAAATGCTGACAAAAAAGGTGACTATAAAATGAAAATCGCCGTAAATAATTTCTCGAATACTTTTCCGAAATATGAATTTATAGCTCACGCCGAAAATTATTTTCCGGATGTTAAAGTATTTTCGACTGCCGAAGCAAATGAATTAGAAAATCAAATTGTAAATTTCAATCTCAATAAAATCAAAAAAGGAACGAACAACGAGAATCTTGGCGTTATCTATTTTGAACCTAACGAACATTCCATTGTTCCGGAATCAAACACAACTATGCGTAAATTATTGATAACTATGCAATTAAACCCTAAAACAGAAGTCATACTCGAAGGTCACACCAACGGACTATACCCCAGCACGGAGGTAGATTTGGTGCTTTCCGAAACGCGGTCGAAAATTGTAAAAACATATCTGACCGATAACGGTATCGCTCCCGAACGTATTGAAGTGCGCGGTTACGGCTCTGAACATGAAGTTTATCCAACCCCGAGAACCGAAGAAGAAGAAGGTTTTAACCGAAGAGTAGAAGTCAATTTCGTTAAATTTTAAAAAGAACGCTCAATGCAAAAATATTTTTTCACACGTTTTGTTTCTATTTTTTTTATTCTCTTTGTTTACAGCGGCTCAATATCTGCACAGATGAATAATGAGCATCTGCGAGATTCGCTATACGAAAATACAGCCTTCCAACCCGGAGAATATTTGCAATACAAAGTAAAATACGGATTTATCGGAGGCGGAATAGCCGAAATGCGTATAGATATGGTTCCTATCGGGTATGATTGGTATTACCATGTTACGGCAATCGCAAGAACAACCGGCATGGTTGGCGCTATTGCAAATTTGTATGACAAATATGAAAGTTATATTGACATTACCACAGGCTTACCTATTAAGGCTATACGCGATATTCGCGAAGGAAATTACACACGATACAATGAAGTTTTATTCCGCAGATGGGAGAATAAAGTAGAAAGTTTGCGCTCAGGTCTTCACGATGTTCCGCCGAATACCATGGATATACTCTCATCGTTTTACTATTCACGCAAATACATTTTTAAAAATAAAATGAACAAGAACGATGTCATTAAACTCACGACTTATTTTGACGATAAATTGTACGAAGTTCAAATCAGATACAAAGAAACCAAAACCATACGAACAGATTTCGGCAAGATAGAATGTTTGCGTTTTGTTCCGGTGCTTGATGCCCATAGCCCATTCAAAAAAGAAGAAGATATGCAGGTTTGGTTCACAAATGACGGAAATTTTATCCCTTTGCGCATTAAAATGGACATGTCCGTCGGCAGCGTAAAATGTGAGCTGTCAAATTATAAAAACCTAAAAAATCCGTTCGGAATACAATCGGAAGCAACCCAATAACTTACTGATTTACTTCTATTTATGGGAATAATTGCAAAGCAGTCAATTCGAGGCACCGTGTACACATATTCGGGTGCCGGGGTTGGCTTTGTAAACACAGTTTTGCTGATGCCCAAAATATTCAGCACCGAGCAAGTAGGGCTGGTAAATATCTTGGTTGCAATTGCCATCATTTACACACAAATCGCATCGCTGGGGTTTCCGAATGTGCTTTCGAGAGTATTTCCGCATTTCAGAAATACCGATAACGGACATAACGGAATGTTTACGCTTGGCATACTTGTATCAACTGCCGGGTTTATAATCACTTACGGCATTTTTGCACTCACACAAAACTACATAATCGAAGCCAACAGCGAAAAATCGGCACTCTTGGTTGAAAATTTGCACTATATTCCGGTTTTGATTATATTTACTGTTTTTTTTACGTTTTTTGATAACTACGCCAAAGCTTTATTTGACTCCGTTTCCGGTACCGCCCTGCGCGAGTTTTACGCCAGATTATTGATTTTGGCAGATATTCTTCTGTATTATTTTGGATATATTGATTTTGAAGTATTTATACCGACTTATATTGCAGCATATAACAGCCCGGCAATCATTATGATACTAATTCTTATCATTCGGCGACAATTCCGATTTACGAAATTCAATAAAACGCTGATGCACACCCATAAAAAAGAAATCATACGTGTTGCAGCATTCGGTATCATGTCCGGATTTGCCGGAACTGCGATTGTAAACATTGATACATACATGGTTACACAATATCTGGGGCTTTCACAAACCGGAATTTATGCCATTAGTTTCTATTTCGGAACCTTAATAGGCATGCCCGCTCGGTCATTACGAAAAATTAGCTCCATAATGCTGTCAGAAGCTTGGAAGCGAAATGATATGGCTGAAATTCAATCTGTTTACGAAAAAAGCACGACAACGCAATTAATTATCGGGCTATTTTTATTTTTAGGTGTTTGGGTAAATATTGATAACATTTTCACAATAATTCCCGAATATGCACCGGGAAAATATGTCATTTTCTTTATCGCACTCGGAAATATTTTAGATATGGCAGGCGGCTTGAGTGCCATGATTATGCTCACCTCTAAACATTACAATTTATTTTCGCACCTTTCATTCGCAAATGTTATATTCGTGGTTGTTTCAAACATGGTGTTTATTCCGCTGCTTGGCTTACGCGGTGCGGCATTAGCATCTGCACTCACATGGTTATCGTTTACACTCATTCGATTTTTCTTTTTAAAAACAAGATATTCGCTTCAACCATACTCCTTCAAACACCTGAAAATTATTATTTTAGCAATATTAGCTTATAGTATCCCGTATCTTTTACCCGCTTTTAAAAATGCTTATATTGATATCTTTTTTAAAGGAACACTACTTTTGGGTATCTTTTTTGGGTTAATCTACATTTCAAAAGTTTCTGAAGATATCAACAAAAGTATTGAAACAGTCCTAAAAAAAATATTGAGAAAATAATTTTTTAAAAAATTTGATTGTTGTGAGTTTTAAAACGAAGTATAGTTTTCCAAACATACATCGGGAATAAGTTGAGATGACTAACTGTGTAAAATACTTTACAGTCAGATATTT
>DYOJ01000229.1:0-1191 GCA_020720705.1 Acetofilamentum sp. | reverse complement strand
AATGGCACACATTTACTACATCCGGAAAAGAATTATTGATAACTTGTAAAGAAAATTTATTTTTGTACCAAATTTTCAGTTATGAAGAAAAATATTGCGATACTTGCCGGTGGCGACTCTTCGGAATTTGCAGTCTCACTTAAATCAGCGAATGCAGTTGCTAATCAATTAGATAAATCGAAATACAATGTGTTCCTTGTGCATATCAAAGGAGGCGAATGGACTTTGATGAACGATTTGAATTGTGGTCTGATTATCAATAAACACGACTTTTCGTTTCAGGATAACGGTCAAAAAACTCAATTCGATTGCATTGTGCCCATGATACACGGCGCACCTGCGGAAGACGGAAAAATTCAAGGTTATTTTGATATGCTCGGCATACCCTATATCGGGAGCGGAGTGATGGCTTCAGCCTTGACATTCAACAAGTTTTATTGTAACAATTTTGTTAGAGAATCAGGTATCATCAAAATTGCAGATTCTGTTATAATTCGGAAAAATCAATCATACTCGCCCGAAAAAATTATCGAACGCATCGGATTGCCGTGTTTTGTGAAACCAAGTGCCGGCGGTTCAAGTTTCGGAGTAAGCAAGGTTAAACGAATTGAGGATTTTCGCTCTGCTGTTGAATCTGCGTTTTATGAATCCGAAGAGGTTGTTGCCGAGGCATTTATAGAAGGACAAGAAATCCAATGCGGCATGTATAAAACTGCCGACCAAAGTGTTCGTTTACCTTTGGTTGAAATTGTAAGCAAAAATGAATTTTTTGATTATCAAGCAAAATACGACCCGAAATTTTCTGAAGAAATTATCCCGGCGAGAATATCTGACGAATTGACAAAAACCTGTCAGGATTTAACCGAAAAACTTTACAACGCATTAAACCTCAAAGGGATAGCTCGTATGGATTTTATACTCAAAGACCACGAGTTTTGGTTTTTGGAGGCTAATACAATTCCCGGCATGACCAATGAAAGCCTTGTTCCGCAGATGTTACGTAAAGCAGGTTTAGGATTTGGCGAAACCATTGAGAAACTGATTGAAGACAGGTTAAAAGCGTAATGGCATTACAAAATATTCCGAAACATAAACTTTTTGAGAAGAATACTATACAGTTAGTTATCCGTATATTTGGTTAATCGTTTAATTTACAATGATTTTCAACAGAATTTCTACTGAATTTCCACC
>DYOJ01000228.1 GCA_020720705.1 Acetofilamentum sp. | reverse complement strand
TGTTGGAACAGGAGAGAGTATCGTTAAGATTTTTTTATTTTACTTACCCCATGAATTTTTTTGCACAAATATTGCTCGGATTAAAAATATGTTGTAATTTCGTAATTGGTATAGGAGGTTAAATACTGTTCCGGATTGATTACCGGAGGCGAGGGTTAATCTTCTTTATTTTAAAGTGTATCTACAAAAGTATAAAATACAATCTCGTCCACGCGCCGCCTGATAAAACGTAGAAAATATCTACGATGGATATATGCGGTGTATTCATTTTTGACGTATATTTGCATTAGAAAACAGACATGATTATTATAGGGATTGAACATCCGGGTGGTAGTTATAGTCTTTTTCTAAACAGATTGTTTAAGGGGCCGGGCTGATAGCCTTTATTATCCATTACAATCTGCTTCTACAAGACAGGTTATGGTTAATACCGGCGTTGAACACCCGTGTCTGAACTGTAATCTGTTTTTATTTTTATAGTGTAAAATAGCGCACCGTTTGCCGGTGGTTCTAAAACGACCTAAATTTGATACTTGACTCAAACAGAAAATATGGCACAAACAGATTATCGCACACTAAAACATTTCAGACTACTTTACCCTGAAAATCTGAAAAAATACCCGACATTCAGTAGAGGTATCCGTATCGAATTGTTCTACCCAAATACCGATTTTTTTACAACCGTAAAGGAACATCCGTTTATTTGCATTGTTCCGCCGGAATTTGATACAATGGTAACATGGGTTGGCGAATCTCACTATTTCAGACAAAACGGTTATTACTCCAACGAAGATAAAATGGCGGAGGCAACGGTAACACCTTTCGAGCAACTGCTTGATTTGTTTATGTTTATGAAAGTTATTGTTGAAGAACGTCCTGAGGACTCTCAATTGGTTATTGAGGAATGTTTCGATTCTCGCACGATTTTGGAATATTGGATAAAACAGAACACATTTCATAAGACCACGATTTTCCGCGAGTTTGGTATCGGCACACGTTTGTTTGAAGCTATACCGGACGCGCACAATTACTTCGACCGGAATACGATTTGTACATGTGGCATGGCAGATTGCGACAACCAGTTAATTTGGTATATCAAACATGAGGACAATTACGCCGTTCCGTTTGTATTAAATCATTATTTCAGATTGTATTTTGAAATTGATACTAAAAACGCAATGCCGGATTGGGACGCATCCCATTACGATGAAACCCTCGAGGATACCGAAACCGGATATGACACCTTTCCGTTTACGTTTGAATCAAAATCGTTTTCTGTTATTGATACGTTGCTATTTCCGAACGGTATTTCGCTGAATGAATTGGTGAGGACAAACCAATAATATTTTTGTCATTTATTCTGTGCTGTCGTCTGAATCTTCGTTTTGCTCTCGCTTCTCTCTTTGTTCTTGGTAATGACCATAATCCGTGCCTCCATAGAGATAGTCATCTTTGTTGCTTTTACGTTTTTTCGAGAACATAAGTGCAAACAAATAAAGTATATAAAATAGTAATGCCGAAGCAAATAAAACAAATAATGTAACAGAAAAAAGCTCTTCCAAAAACAAATAGACCAATGCTCCGGTTGCAGTAACAACGCTGACTACGACAAAAAAGAACAGCCCTACACGCCTTGCGTACAGTCGATTAAGACTTCTGTTAAATAACTTTGCCCAGAGTAAAACAAAAATAAGTGTTACCGCAAAGGTTATTAACAGTCGCATACGATTTCTTATACGTTTATTGAATGATCATTCGATGCAGGTTTGAATCTGCTGCCGTCAAAAGATATTGAGCCATAATGATTTGGAGGGTTTTGATGTTTTAATATTTCAAAATCGCCATGCCGAATATCTATGGACGCAATAAACTCTGAATTAGGGATATAAAACAGCTCTCTGTCTTCATTTCTGTTTTTTAAATTCCCTGTAACTTCACCCCATTTTTGAACACCGGCAATCATACGTGCGATTTCTCTTATCTTTGCAACTCGTTCATTCTGTTCCATACGTGCCAGATTGCGGTAAAATTCTGCCCATTTGTTTTCCGTTTCAAACCCTAAGTATAAACCATATATCTCTTTTAAGGGTAAAATGGTTTGTGTTCGGGTGTTAAAATCAAATCTTGGTTTATGATGCTCAAAATCAAACAATTTATCTGCTAAATAAGGTAAATGACAGTCTTTTATGTGATTCTTTACACTTATATGTCGGACGGTTTGGTTTTCAACAATTTCAGTATTGTTTTCATCAAATCTTCTAACAGTGATATTTAGGTTGCAGTTATTCCATTTCTCGTTAGTGTTCAAACTTAACGCAATTGAATCTTTAAGATACGCAGCCGCTAATCCGGTTGCGGAGTACTCATTATCTTCATAAACCAAGTTTGTATATTCATAAGCGGAACAATCGGGATCGTCGCTGTCAATGTAAGGTGAGTCAAATATTCCCAGAAGAAATATTGAAATCGGGTCGCTGAAACCATATTCAAATTGAATAAACTCAATCACATTTAAGCTCTCAGTTACGTTACATGTTCCGAAGTTTTCACTTCTCCTGAATACAAATCGGTTTCCGTCAAAAGATTCTACAATTTGTTTTAATAGCCTACCCGTTAGGGCAAGCTCTTTAAACCAAGTTTTTGCTTTTTCACTATCATCGGTCTGATTAAGCGATAGTTCATTAAAATAAAATTCCATATCAGAACAATTTTAGCATAGAATCTGTCCATTCATCAAAAAAACCTTTGGGTATCTGTGTGTTTTTGCCTTCGTTGGTTTTTCGCCACAGTTTGCCGTTTTTATCTATCACGATTGGTGTTATTTCCGAATTGTTAGTATCCAAATTTCTGTTAAAATAGTATGAAATAACGTTATTCGTATCTATGAGATTCTCTTTACAAGCAATGCGGATTCCGTTCAGGATATGGTCGCTATGTGTTTCTACAATTATTTGAGATCCGGTTTGTGCTGCAAGTGCAATTAGTTTACCCAGTTCGGTTTGTCCTTTTGGATGAATGTGTGATTCCGGGTTTTCGATGATAATTAATTTACCTTCCTCGGCTGTAAGCAATGAAACGATTACGGGCAGAACATAACTTAGTCCGAAACCCACATTTTTAGGTTTATACGAATAATTGTTATGCGCAAACTTCAATTCAACTTCTTGTCCGCTGCTCAGGAGTTCTGTAAAAATTCTGGTATTCGGCGATATTTCAGACAGCCATGCCTCTGTTTGAGTGATTAGCAATTTGTTTTCCGGCTGTTTTTTGTTTAACATTATTTCGTTCACTTGTTTTGCTTTACCATACGTTTCTAAATAGAATACGGTATGTTCGCCGGAATTACCGAGTGATTGATGTTTTATAGCGTTTTCAACAGATGCAGGATAATAATCTTTGGGCGATATGCGCTCGGTTTTTAAATATTGAAATTTTTGATTAAATAAAGCATAATTCTCAAATTCTAAGGCGGTATACGTATCGGCACATTCCAGATAATCTGAATTACCGATGGGGTTTGTAACCTTAAAATCAAAATTTGCTTTTGAATCACCGGCGAATTTCAAACGGAAATACATAAGTTGTTCCTTACAACCGCTGGTGTAAATATCTTTTACCACACCTACATTGCATAATTCATAAGCATAAGATACAGTGGTGCGAAGTATATGTTGTTGTATTAACTCATGCTTGCTTTGCCTAAGCAAAAGTAAGGTCTGAATGAGTGAACTCTTACCCGAACCGTTCAAGCCTGTTAAAAGGTTTAAATTCCTCAATTCCAAATTGACATGTTGAAGCGATTTGAAATTCTTTATTTCTATATTGGTTATCATCTTATTTATATTTTGTTTCAAATTTTACATTGTTGCGCAGCTATTCGTTGCCGAGATAGATTCTTTCAACACACTTACTTCACCTCAACTACCCCGTTTATTTTCAATCGAATAATTTCCAAATTCTCCAAACCCTCATTATCAATCACTTTAACGGCAATAGAGTAGGAGCCGGGTTTGAATTTATACGCCTGTTTGCCGTCTTTGTCCAAAAGGATTTCGGCGTTAAAGCCTTTTTCTTCGTTAAAGTTCCAATCCCATGCAAAGAACTCGATGCCGCTTTCGCTTTCGGCTGTTGCGGTGAACTCTATCTCGCGCATACCTTTTTTGTCAACGCCCAAATCGTTGAACTTGACCGTTAATGTAGGTTTCTTGGCTATCGGCACAATGGTTTCCACAGTTACCAATTCAATTTTAACGTTTTCTTGATTTTTGAGGCGTGCCACTTCCTGCACGGCACCCTTGCCAAAACTGAATGCAATGATAATGCCAACCGGCGTATTTTCCGTTTTGTTCTTTTCGTACAATGTTTTATCGTAACGTTCGCAAGCCGATTTGAAATTATCAATCACATTTCGTCCGATATTGTCGGAGCGTTTTACTTGTATCGGTGTGTTGTCTTTCGTGCGTCCGTCCAAACCCAAATCGTTGCGTTGTTTTGTGTTTGGCATTCCGCCGTATTGTTCCACAATCCAAGTTTCAAATTCAAAAGCCTGTTTGTTGCGCAGTGTGTCGTAATCGTATTTATGGAGTTGCACCACAAAAGGTTGCGAAAACAAATTGCGTTGGTTTTGCAGGCGCATTTCCGTAACTTTCACGGCTTGCACGCTTTGGTCTATGCCCAGCCAGTTGCGTTCCAAGTGGTCGGCAACCGCAATAGTTGTGCCGCCTCCCACAAACGGGTCCAGAACCGTGTCGCCTTTGTTGGATGCCATTTCAATAATACGTTCTAATAATTTTTCGGGTTTTTGAGTCGGATAACCTATTTTTTCTTTGGATGAACCTTGAACATTTTGTATATCATCCCAAATATTTCCAATTTCAGTCGAATTAAATATCATATCAAATTCTTGGTCGGTCAGAGCGTAAACATCTTTATCTTTCCATAAATTACCGAGTAAAACACCTTTACTTTTTCCAAGATAACGTTTTACGCGCAAGCGTCCCGATTTGTTTTTAGGGAAATA
>DYOJ01000227.1 GCA_020720705.1 Acetofilamentum sp. | reverse complement strand
GGAGAAAACATCGGAATCGGACAACAAATTGACGTGTCAAACCTCATCAACTCAAGATTAATTTACCATCCGAACGCCGGATTTTCCGGAGCGGACAATTTTCAATTTTCGGTTTCGGACGGCACCGAGTTTAGTCCAAATTATACTACGACTTTAAACGTTTTATCGGCTGTGAACGGACAACCCTCATCGGCTGATTTTAATATCGTTACAGATTTTGAAACTGAATATATCTTCCAAATTTCCGCGTTTCAGTTTTTTGATACCGATGCAACCGATGTACTCACTTTCGTTAAAATAACAACCCTTCCGACAAACGGAATTTTATACACAGACAACGATAATTCAGGCAGTTACAGCGGCGCGTCTGAAAATATTTCCCTAATGCAAGAACTAATTTCTGCGGATATTTCCGCCGGAAAATTACGCTATAAACCCTCTTCGGGCTTTTCGGGTAACGACCTCATCAAATTCGGCGTTTCGGACGGGCATGAATACGGCTTGTTTAATTATACGATTTCCATAACCGTGAACTCGACCGGAAACACCCCGCCTACAGCCGTTGGAACAACTGTGGAAACACAAAAAAATGTCCCCTATACATTTAATTTGTCCGATTTCGGGTACTCCGACTCCGACAATGACCTTCTCGTTTTTCTTAAAGTTACAATAAATACGACTAAGGGTAAGTTATTTATAGACAACAATTTAAACAATATTCCTGATATTACGGAAACCAATATTTTTAACACGGATATTGAAGCAAACCTAATTGCCGTCTCAAAATTAAAATACATGCCCGACACCGATTTAAACGGCGTTCCGTTGGACGGATTTGAATACTTCGTAAGCGACGGCACGGACTATTCCGTAAATCCGGCAACGATGAAAATAAATGTACTCGGGAACACCCCGCCTGTTGCTGTAAATCAAGTATTTACAATAAATTCCGATTATCTTTCGGGCGATGATGTGGGCAGTTTGTATGCCGAAGACCCGGACGGCGATTCGTTCTATTTCACTGTTCTACAAGGAAATACAGATGCATTCTTAATTGACAGTCGAGGTGCTATTACCGTAAACGATGCAAGTTTGCTCACAAATTCAAATGAGTTTATTTTCAAAATTGAAGTTGCCGACGACGGAACTCCCATAGAAAAAACGGTTTTCGACCTTCAAATAAACGTTGAACAAAAAGCCCCAGAACTTGTTTTCACCAATTATTTTTCGCCAAACGGAGACGGGCACAACGACACTTGGCAAATTGGCGGCGACTTGTCTCTCATAGATGGTGCAACTCTTGAAATTTACGATACGAATGGACTTGTTGTATATAAATCAATTGGTTATGATAACACTTGGGACGGAAAAAACGTAGCCGGAAAAAATTTGCCTGCAGGCGTGTATTATTATTTGATAAAATATGAATCCACCGATTTTCGTGGAGCAATAACGCTCGGACGTTAAATATTGAATAAATATGAAACAGTTTTTTATTAGTTTATTATTGATAATTAACGGCTTGTGTAGTTTTGCGCAACTATACACTGCCCATAATTTGTATCCGGAAAATATGTTTATCTACAATCCGGCTTATGCCGGAAGTGCAGGTAGGTTTGTCGGATTTGTGGATTATAAACATCATTTAACTGCGATAACTGATGCCCCGAAAACGGGTTTATTCGGAATCCAAATGCCGGTCGGAGGGGCAATGGGCGTGGGAGCGGTCTTAAAAACTGAGCGTATCGGACTTATCGAAACCAATGTGTTAAGATTTGATTATGCTTACAGAACGAGACTTATGAAAAATCAGTCAATTGCATTTGGTTTGAACGGAGGAATTATGACAAGAAATTTGAATGTGGACAAATTGATTGTTTTGGATGACACAGACCCGACACTTGCCCCGGACTATTTTAAAAAAAGTGTTTTCTTTTTTGGAGGCGGAATTGATTACAGAGCGAAAAATTTTGATATAAGTGCTTCGTTACCTGTTATTTATCGTTCGGGAAATAATTTATATTTTAGTTCTCAACTTTATTCGGCTTACGGGATAGTTTTAGGAAATGATTGGTATGTGAAACCGGCATTTACAGCAATATTTTCTCAAGCAAAACCTGAAGGCTGGCATGCTCATTTTTCATTCGGTTACGGACAGTTTTTTTGGATGCGAGCAACCTACAAGGCAAGTCGCAGTGTGGTTGCTGCTGTAGGCTTGGCTTTCGGTAAAATGGGTATTGCGTATGCGTACGAAACCAACAACAATGCCTTAGCGTATATTGGCGGAGCAACACACGAAATCAGCTTGAGTTACGGTTTGTTCGATACACAAAAAATATCGCCCGAACCAATTGATACGATTATTGTTCCTGTTGAAAATGAGTATGTTCATCGCATGAGACGAATGATAGAAGATAATACTTATGACTTATTTGTAAAAGCGGGAAATTTTGCCGGTTATAATCAGATTTTTACACTTACGGATTCCATGTATCGAAGTAAACCACCTGTAAAAGAAGAGCCTATTAAAGATACAGAAATCGTTGTTGTTAAAAATAAACCGGACACAACAGTCGTGCACAAAACAGAACCTCCGATTATTTCAGAAAAAACAGGAGTCGAAATACTTGATAAAGGCTTGAAGTTTTCTGAAAATTCAGCTATGCTTGACGCGCAAGGCAGAGCATATTTAGATAAAGTCGCAGAATTTTTAATATCCAAGCCGGATTTTAAAATACACATTTACGGTCATTCTTGTGATATTGGTTCGGATGCCGTAAATAAAAAAATTTCAACAGAGCGCGCAGAAACAGTTCGTTATTATTTGACTTCAAAAGGTGTTCCTGAAAGTCAGATAACAACTCAGGGCATATCTGATATCCAACCGATAGTTCCAAATACAAACGAAAAGAACCGCAAAAAAAACCGAAGAGTTACTTTTGTTATTGTAAAATAAATCAACACCATGAGTGTACTTTTGACCATTGACAAAAGTTTCAAAGTAAAAGATTGCAATAAGTTACAATACATTACCTTGAGTAAAAGATTTTAAGTTTTAATGTATAGTAAATCAATATCTTACAAAAACTCTAACGAACGATTCATAAATATTTCCACCTCAATATTGAATCCACTTGAAGAAGTATATTAAGATTTAGCCGAGCGAATTTACAAACTTCTCAGCTGAAACACAAGTGCTTTTGAACTGCCGCGCGATAGTGCCAACCCGCCCTTAGTAAACCCCAAAGTATATGTGCAAGACGGCACGTATTACGAAAACATCAACTTTCGCGGTTTAAAGAACTTTGCAAAAATTTAACATTAGCTTTATACAGTTATCTGTATATCTGTCGAAAAATTAAAAACGTAATACTTCTCAAAAAACAAACGTTTATGATAACATATTACACCCTAAACGAAAATCATTTTTTTACAATTTAAATTTATAAACCTTATGAACAAAATTCGCAGATTACTTATGTTGCTGACAGTATGGCAAGTAAGTGTATTAGGTGTTGCCGGGCAAATAGATACCGGCACATACAGTCTCGAACTTACTGAAACCAAAACACCGTTGGACAAAAGTCCGAACAAAGTTTATTCCCACACCAACGAAATAGTCGGGAACTACCGGAATATTGAAACCGGTGATAATTACGAAAAAGTAAAAACCGCTAACGGACACAAAACCCTTAAAACCGGCAAAGCGTTTAAAAAAGTGATAACGTTCCACAACGGCGTAACGGTGGAGACCGAACCATTAGACTACGCTTATTTACTGCCGGATAGTGTGATAGCAGTGGCAGGATTTTCAAAAGACTTTTGGAATTTCGAGAAGACATATACCCGAGACAGCATGCTTCGATATAAATTATACCTACAAAGAATAGACACCGACTGCTTCCAATATTACAGGCTCATGTTTTACAACACAAAAGGCGAAGTGCTCAATGAGTATTGTTACCCGACCACATTGAGCGGGAACTATTTGGATATATCGAGAGACGGGAATGTGTTTTTAGGTATATATTACAGCAAAGCCACGCACCTTTACCATTATACCAAAACCGGTAAACTTATTTGGGAAAAACATAACGAGGAAAATATTTCAATACACGAAAATGCAATTTCGCCACATGCCGAGTATTTTGCGTTCAAAAAATACAACGGTCTGACAAAAAAACATGCCATTGTTTTATTAGACAGTCTCGGAAATCAAATATTTGAGAATCAGATAGACGGGATGTCCTTCACTTTTTCGTTCAGTAGCAATTCAGATTATTTAATATTGAGGAACTTGCAAAAAATATATTTATACAATACAGATAATTTTAACATAGATTATGAACTTGCCGGACAAGGCTTAGTACCCGAAAATTGCGACGTATTAAAAGAAGAGAAGTTATTTATTTTTTACAAAGGTGGTAGTAAAATAGGCATTATTGATTTGTGTGCTAACAAACAAATCTTTCTTAAAGATTTTGAAATAACTACGACTATAAATACTGAAATGCAGAAGAAACGAATAAATTTTGACAATACAACCAAGTCGATTGAAGTATCGACTCATAAAAAGTTATACAATTTTACACTAATAAAAAAATAGAAACTATGAAAAAGTATATAACAATATTCATCCTGCTGGCAAACTTTATACACGCACAAGCCCAACAAGATTTGTATCAAATATCGCCACTGCCCGGATCTGCTAAAAATGTTGCAGCTATTTCGGGAGAAAGCACCAGCTCTAATTCATCCTTTTTGCACGACGGCATAGATATGTATGCTCCCGACTTATATCCAGTGCAATGTATCAGAGGTGGAGTTGTAATTGACATTTGGAAAAAAGACGAAGACTCCGGCTGGGCTGTTTATATACAATCCCTCGTAAATAACGAAGTGGATGTGTATTTACATGTTGATACAGCCAACGTCAGATTAGCAATCAATGACACTATTCCGATAAACAATACACTGGGCTGGGTATCGCCTAACAATAAACATTTGCATTTTTCGAGGTTAGATTCTATTGCACCTTTGAGGT
>DYOJ01000226.1 GCA_020720705.1 Acetofilamentum sp. | reverse complement strand
TCTTTACTGTCGCGCCAATCCTTTGCAATTTTCACATAAAGTTCGATAAAAACATGTTTTCCGAAAAAAGCTTCAATATCTTTGCGAGATTCTGTTCCGATTATTTTCAGCATTTTACCTTTATGTCCAATAATGATACCTTTTTGTGAGGCACTGTTTACATAAATCAATGCTCGGATGCGCAAAATCTCCGGTTCTTCCTTAAATTCTTCAACTTCAACTTCAACCGAGTATGGAATTTCTTTTTGATAATGCATTAATATTTTTTCGCGAATAATCTCGGTAACAAAAAAACGCTCGGAACGGTCGGTAAATTGGTCTTTCGGAAAATACGGCGGACTTTCCGGCAGTAGCGTAATTATCCGTTTAAGAACAATCTCAATATTAAACTTTTCCAAAGCTGAAATCGGGAATATCTCGGCTGTCGGTAATCTTAGACGCCATTCTTCGACAAGTTTTTCGACTTTTTCTTGATTAGAGAGGTCTATTTTGTTTAATATCAATAGGATAGGACAGTCCGACTGTTTAACTTTTTCGATAAATTCCGAATTTTTGTCGTATTTTTCAAAAACATCAGTCACATATATAAGTACGTCAGCATCCGATAAAGCCGACTCGGAATAGGCAAGCATTGATTTTTGCAGCTCGTAATGCGGTTTCAGCACACCCGGCGTATCCGAAAACACAATTTGAAAATCATCGCCGTTCACGATAGCTTTTATACGGTGTCGGGTTGTTTGTGCTTTAGACGTAATGATGGAAATTTTTTCGCCTACAAAAGCATTCATCAAAGTTGATTTCCCTGTGTTTGGATTCCCGATGATGTTTACAAAACCCGATTTATGTTCACTCATTTTACTATTTTATGCAAATATAAATATTATTTCATTGTAAAAAAAATAGGATTTTTAAAAGAATTACTCAAAAAAAAGAGAATATAAAATTGTTTTGCACGCTTTTTGCAAAATAATTAAAAAAAACTTTACATTAAAATTCTTGTGAATCTAAAAAAAGTTTTCTATTTTTGCTTGTTCGGAAAACAAACAAGGTTTTTAATACATAATAGGACAAAATACCGACGAGATGTCAGCAAAACACGATATTATAAACACGATGAACATCAATAGTGTAAGCATGTCATACACAGGTCCGTTTGACGGACAAGTGTTATCGGTGCTTGCCAAGAATATCGAATACTCATTGTCCGACCGACCGACAGTGAATAAAAAAGTGTTCAAAATTTTTTTAGAGCTGGCTCAGAATATTTCATATTATTCAGCCGAACAAGAACGCAATCGAAGAGGCGAAGAAGCAGGTGTCGGAATATTGACCATTCAAGAATTTGATGACCATTTCATATTTTCTACAGGCAATTTAGTTACAAATTCGCAGGCGGAAAAAATTTCCGGAAAATGCGAGAAAATTAATTCACTCGGGCGCGAAGAACTTCGTGAATACAAGCGTGTTATGCGTAAGCTACCTGCGGGAGCCAAAGGCGGAGGCAATATAGGGTTGATACAGGTTGTACTCACCGCAGGTACACCTATCGAATATGCCTTAAACAGATTGGACGATGATAAATTCTTTTACATCGTTGCCATAAAAATACTAAAATATGATGAAAATGTCGGATGAACGAAATACAGGCTTCGATACTCGAATGTTTGAGGAAGAGGTAAAACTTACCTACAAAGGTCCGATTGATGAACGTATCCTTTCTTCAATCGGAGACTATATTAGTACAATGGAAAAATTTGCCGATGCTACATCTGTAAAAAAATTGTTCAAAATATTTTTAGAACTTGCTCAAAATATATCTTTCTATTCGGCGGTTAAAGTTAAAATGAACGATAATCGTGAAATCGGAATGGGAACTCTGGTTTTGAAAGAGTTTGACGATTCCTTCTTTTTGCTTACCGGAAATCCGGTTATGAACGACAATATTATTTCTATCTTAGAAAAAAGTGAATACATTAACTCACTCGACCGTGAAAGTCTTAGACAGTATAAGCGAGACGAAAGACGCAGACCTCAGGGCGAAAAAGGAAATGCACACATTGGTTTGATAACCGTTGCACTTACAGCTTCAAATCCGTTGGATGTTGAAGTAAGTCCGATAGATGACGATAAATCATTTTTCTCAATAGGCGTAAAAATAGATAAATAAAAAAATATAATACAATAATCCCATGGAAAATATTATCATTCAAGGTTCTCACAAAGATTATTTTATCCCTTCCGTAAATTTTAATGCTCAAAACGGTATGTGTGAAATTGCGGGAGAATCTTTTTTGGAAGATACGGTAGAGTTTTATAAACCTTTGATAAAATGGCTCGAAGAATACACCACAGCGGTAAAAAAACCAATAGCCTTCATTATTAAGCTGACTTATTTTAATACAAGTACTTCTCGTAGTATTTTGGACTTACTCAATGTGCTGAAAGATTACGAAGATAACGGAGGCGAAGTCGTCATCAATTGGCATTACGACGAAAACGATATTGATATGGAAGAAGATATCGAAGATTATATGATTGATACCGGTTTGGATATAAATTTGATTCCGTTTAGTCAGCAATAATTTTTTTTATGGCAAACTTAAAAATGACCTACAAAGAGGCTATTGCCGAAACAGAACGCATTTTGAGCGACATCAGTTCTGAAAAAACAGATATTGACGAACTTGCAAAGTCTGTAAAACGGGTTGCCGAACTTTTGGATTATTGTAAAACTAAATTAACCAAAACCGAACTTGAAATTGCAAAAATATTTGAGGAACCTGAAGTGTAGATTTTCTAACTGATTTTTTCTACCCACGTTCCGTTTATATTCTCCAAGCCCAAAGTCTTTACGATGTTATAGACTTGGGCTTTTTTGTAACTCACCCCGAATTTTTGCTCAATCAATACTCCCACCGCTTCACCTTTCCAGTACGGTTCATCAATCCCGAAACTTACGGGAGATTCGCTCATTAAAATTTTTTTAAGCTCAGTTTTATTTTCTTCGGACAGGCGAGGAGTTCGACCGGTTTTAGGACGTTCTTCTATTCCCTCAATACCGCGTTCGTTCACTTCGTGTACCCAAGTTGTAATTTGTTTGAAACTGACTTCAAATAAATCCTCAAGGCTGCGTGATGTCCATCCTTTTGAAACCAAAAAAACGGCAAACAGTTTCATGCCCCTTTTGTATCTCGGGTCTGATTGTAAATAGGTTTTCATCTCTTCGGGTGTCATTCCGGACACCGATAATTTTAGTCCCGCCATGTGTAAAGTTTGTTTTACTTTGTGTGGTTAAATAATATACAAAGATATGAAATTAGAAAATAATATCAAAATAAAATCACGAAATCAGTTATCTTGGCTAAACTTAGATATTGAAGGGGCAAAACAATGGCGCTTACAAATATTGAAATCTCAGACACTTTATTTTTGAAATAGAACATCACTATTGAGTCAATTCAAGTGATATGATTTGCATATAATCTGTAAAAATCCACATTAGATTTTTAATCGATTGAATATGAGGCAATTAAGAGGTGGGTGTAATGTTGTGTTGTCTATTTGTAATGTGTTATTTACGTGGGAAGTATTCCGTAAAAGTTCGGTCGGAATTTAATATCAAGATACGTTCTGTCAAAGTAGGATGTTGATAATCAGATTGGTTTACAGGTGGTTGATTATTAGTCGGCGGATTTGAACTTGAAATTATAACTTGCTCTTTTTCATCAGTTTGAGTGGTTGTTTTTATTTCAACATCAGGAGCAGATTTTATCTGATTTTTTTGTTCGGGTAAGGTGTTTTCTTCTTGTTTTATTTCTATGTCGCTTGTAACAGACTTTTGTAATTCCGTCTGTTCGGTAATTTCGGTTACTGATTTAGTTTCAGTTTTATCAGAATGTTGTTCGGTTTCCGGTTGTAAAGTGTTTACCTTTGTTACTTCTATATTTTGTAATATTTCATGTTCGTCATTATCAATTTGGGTATCTTCATTGTTTACAAATGTGTTTACATTTGTAAACAATGATTGTGGGGTTACGGAATGTATCCCTTCTTTTTTATACATTTCACCAACTCCTAACACCAACCATTCGATGTTTAAGTCCGGAAACGTGTTTAGGATTTTGAGAACGACTTCCAAGCTGGGGTTGTTTCGTCCGTTTAAGAAATGCGAGACACTCGACTTTTGTATGCCGAGTAGTTCGGCAAATTTAGACGAATTAAGTCCTTTTGCCGCTAATATCATTTCAATTCTGTCTCTCATAATCAAAGATATTGATTTGTAAACGTGATTTTTGGGGTTACGCAAATATACAATGATTCTTTTGTTTTACAAATTTTTATGTTACAATTTTTTGAACAAATTATTAACATTCAAAATTTCAGCTTAATACACAGTTATAAACTGAGTAAACAGGGCTTTGACTTTTATGAAGATGTAAAAATTGAGAAGTGAATTTGATTCTAAAAGTTGTATGCTCGTAATCTATAATCAGACATATTCTACCATGTGTTTACATTTCAATCAATCCGATTGTAAAGATTAAATATGTATTTTGTCATCACATTTGTATATTATGAGATAATAGAGTGGGGTGTACGTGTTTGATTTGTATGTTACTTAAGTGAAATCCCGATGTTTTTGATAATTAGTGGGATTTTTACAAATGTGATAGCTTTGATTTTTTGCAGTAGTATGTTCGGGTTTACATGTGTAAACCTTGATGGTATTCTTGTGGTTGATATTTGTATTCGTTTCTTGTCTGTGGATTGTGAAAAATGTGAATTGACTCCAAGTCTTTAAACATTGAAACTTCATCTTTGTTGCGAGCTGCGACTTTACCGATTGTATCGTGACTTTATACTGTTTACGGTTTATAGATGAGGGTTTATATAGAGACATAAGTAATAGATTATCAGTTCGTAACGGTAAAACCAAGTCTCAACCTATCCACTTTGATAGGATAGATTATCACATACTTATTGTAAATCTTAACTTTACCCCATGATATCATAAACGCTATAGAATGGCTTAGATGCTGCTTAGA
>DYOJ01000225.1 GCA_020720705.1 Acetofilamentum sp. | reverse complement strand
AATGACAATTGACTAATGACCAATTGACCAATGACCAATGACAACAGTTTTTACATCATTATCCTGAAATCGTAAAATGACCACAAAAGCACTCATAATCATAAACTTAGGTACACCGGATAAACCGACAAAATCTGCTGTAAGACGTTACCTGTCGGAGTTTTTGAATGACCGGAGGGTGATTGATTTGCCTTGGTTAGCACAAAAAATTTTAGTTAATGCGATAATAATCCCGTTCAGAACTTCAAAATCAACCAAACTTTACAAACGGGTATGGACAGAAATTGGTTCACCTTTGTTGCTGTCTATCAATAAATTACGAGATGAATTAACCGCTATTTCACCCATTGATACGCATATCTATGCTGCGATGCGTTACGGAACGCAAAATCTCAAAACAGTTTTGAGTGAAATTAAGTCGAAAAATTATTCCGAACTCATATTTTTTCCACTTTTCCCGCAATATGCTTCTTCGACAACAGGTTCTGTTTATCAAGAAGTTATGGATATTATCCGAACTTGGAATGTTATTCCGGCAGTTCGGTTTGCAGAACAATATTACAACCATCCGGCTTTTATTAGTGCGTTTGCTAAACAAATTGAACTCGAAAATCCTGCAAAGTTCGACCATATTTTGTTTTCGTATCACGGATTACCTGTTCGACATACCGACAAAATACATCCGTCAATAAAAACGGAAGAATGTACGTGCGAGCAAGCATTCCCGGAGCATGGAAAATATTGCTACAAAGCAACTTGCTACGAAACTACACGGCTATTGGTTAAGGAATTGAATTTGAAAGAACATACGTATTCAGTCGCTTTTCAGTCCAGATTGTCGAACAATTGGTTGTCGCCGTTTTCTGATGAAACCATTGTAAAGCTTGCTAAATCAGGAATTAAGCGTCTGCTTGTTACTGCTCCGGCGTTCACTGCAGATTCGTTGGAGACTTTGATTGAAATTCGAGAAGATTACAGCAACTTGTTCAAAGCACACGGCGGCGAAGAATTAGTGTTGACTGACAGCCTGAACGCGCAACCGCATTGGGCATACACCATCTTGCAAATATTAGCCTAAAAAAAAGCCCATCCGAAATCCGGACAGGCTAAAAATTAAGTTATGAACAAAAAAAAGTAGCTAAATTATCGTTTTGAAAGAAATTCTGAAATACCTTTTTGTGAAGCAACCAGACCTTCTTCTCCTTCGTGCCAATCAGCCGGGCAAACTTCACCGTTAGATTCAAAAAATTGCAAGGCATCAACCATACGCAAAGTTTCTTTTATGCTTCGTCCAAGCGGCATATTATTAACAACTTGATGCTGAACAACACCGTTTTTGTCAATCAAAAACAATCCTCGGTATGCCATTGGTGTTCCGTTGTAAACCAGACTTCCGGCTTCGTCGTAATCGTAATCGCCTGCCAAAACATCATAATTCATTGATATTGTTTTGTTTTGGTCTGCAACCAGCGGATATTTTACACCTTTTATTCCGCCGTCTTTTTGTTCGGTAGTGAGCCATTTCCAATGCGAAAACTGCGAATCGGTTGATACGCCGATTACTGCGACATCGCGTTTGTCAAATTCCGCAATGCTGTCTTGGAATGCCAAAATTTCTGTCGGGCAAACGAATGTAAAATCTGCCGGATAGAAAAACAGAACTACATATTTTTTGCCGATAACATCAGCCAAACTGAAACTATCTTTCATATCGCCGCCGTTAACGACTGCGGGAGCTGAAAATAAAGGCGCTTTTTTGCCTACTAATACTGCCATGATTTTATATGATTTTATGTTAAATTACAATTTTATAACGATTGCAAAATTAACACATATTCTTTATTTAGACAAATTTTAAATAAGAAAAAAACTTAAATTGTGTTAAACCATTGTCGAAAATATTTATAGTTTTGCATATCCGATTCGAAGGCGTTACATTCGACAAAACCAATTATGAGTGTGGATATATCTGATTGAATATGATTTAACAAATTGTTAGGAATAACACTATGTCAAAAACAAAAACCATAGAAGTCCAAAAAATATTAATATCTGTTGTTGAATATCAAGACGATGATTATATTTGTATTACAGATATGGCAAAAGCCAAAGAGGGGGACAGCAGAGCGGCAGATATTATAAAAAATTGGATAAGAAGTCGGACTTCGCTTGAATTTTTGGGAACTTGGGAACAAATTTATAATCCAAATTTTAAAGTGGTCGAATTCGACCACTTTAAAATGCAGGCGGGTTTGCCTAGTTTCGTACTCAGCCCTACGCAGTGGATTGAGAAAACAAATGCAATCGGGCTGGTAACCAAATCCGGTAGATATGGCGGAACTTATGCTCATAAAGATATTGCATTTGAGTTCGGCTCTGCAATTAACCCCGTTTTCAAACTTTATTTAATTAAAGAGTATCAGCGACTTAAACAGGTTGAAAATAATCAATACAATTTAGAATGGAACGTAAAAAGAATTCTTAGTAAAGTTAATTATCATATTCATACTGACGCAATAAAACAAAATATAATTCCGCAACTCAATTTTGAAAAAGACAAAGAATGGATAATTTATGCCGAAGAAGCTGATTTATTAAATGTTGCATTGTTTGGTTGCACTGCAAAGCAATGGAGAGATGCAAATCCTGAACAAGCGAATAAAGGATTGAATATTAGGGATTTTGCAAGTATCAATGAATTAGCTGTTTTATCCAATATTGAAAGTCTTAATGCGGACATGATAAGTAATAAAATTGAGAAATCAGAACGTTTTAATAAGTTTAGACAAATTACTCATTATCAATTACAAATACTTAATGAAACATATTTTATGAAAGCTTTGAAAAAACTTTCAAACGAGACTTATTCAAAAGAAACAAAACGACTTGATAAATAATGACATACAAACGAAAAGCAAAATTTGGTACTTTGCAAGCCTGCCGCAGATGCAACAAACGGCTTGTAAATGCTAAATATTTTTAATAAAGATTCACCAGGTCAATATACAATAAATCAATAAATTAAAGTATTCTACCGAACTTTTAAATTAATCAAATTCAAACTTTATTAACATGTTAAAACATCTGTTTTTGTCTGTTCTGATAGTATCGGCTTCGCTGTTTGCAAATGCGCAAAAGGTTAAATTCGGGAAAATTGACAAATCCCTATTCTCGAAAACACATTCGGAAATTGATTCAACCGCTGCGGCGGAAATCCTGTTTGAAGAGGGGTTACATCAAATTACATTTAACACAGCCAAAGACAATTACCAAGTGTTGGCATCGCGTTTTGTCCGGATTAGGGTCTATGACAAAGACCGTTTTGCAGATGACTCGAATATTAAAATTGTACTCAGGCAGTCAAATTCAAAATCCGAAGGCGTCTCCGGTGTAAAATGTGTAACCTATACCGAAGCCGGCGGCAAAATTACCGAAACCAAGCTCGAATCAAGTGCCGTGTTTACCGAGCAAGCTGACGACTTTCATAAAGTTGTAAAATTTGCGATTCCGAATGTGCAAAACGGCTGTATTATTGAGTATAAATACGATATTACTTCTGATTATTATTGGCTGATTGACGATTGGTTTTTCCAAAGTGAGTATCCCAAAACGGTCAGTAATTTTTCGGTTACCGTGCCGGAATATTTTAATTTTAAACCTACTGTAACGGGTTATGAATCAGTAAATATCAGCAAAGAATTGCTGTCAAGTTCCGAAACAATCTCGTTCTTGAACGGCTCATACAACGGACAAATGAATCAAACAACGTTTCGAACTGATATTACCGAGTGGAAAGGGACAAATATTCCGGCGTTTGTAGAGGAGCCTTACACGGTGAACGCACATGAATATATGTCGTCAGTGCATTATGAATTAGTGAGTTACAAATATCCTTCGGGCAGAGAAGAAACCTTCGCGCGTGCATGGAGCGATATAGATAACGACTTACGGAAAAGTTCAAAGTTTTTAGAAAAAATACATACCTTCGGAACCCCGAAAGAAATTGCTGAAGCTGTAGTAACGGCTGATATGACCGATGAGCAAAAAGCCGTTGCAATTTACAACCGTGTCCGAAAAATCACCAAATATTCGGGATACTCTTCAATATATTCGGATAAACCCTACACTAAAATTGCTGACGGCGACGAAAGTAATTGTGCAGACATCAATCTGTTGCTGATTTCAGCATTTCGGGCTGCGGGGTTGGATGCCTGTCCCGTTGTTCTCGCGCCGCGGAATTCGGGCATTTTGTACGAACATATCCCTTCGCTTGACAAGCTGAATTACCTTGTTGCGCGTGTAAAAATCGGCGATACGTTTTTTTATACAGATGCTACGGATGATTTTATTTCGTTCGGGATGTTACCCAAACGTGCTTTGAACGGTATGGCTCGCTACATTTGCGAAGCGAGTGCCGGCAATATTGACCTTACTCCAAAAGAATCGTATAAAAAAGTGGCAGCATATTCGTGCAAAATCAGCGAATCTGATATGGAAATTTCCAAAACTGAAAATCATTTCGGATATTCTGCCTCCGAACATCGAACCGATATTTATAAAACAGGAGGTGTTCAAATTTATTTAAAAAAGCTGACAGAAGAATCCCTAAACGACCTGACTGACAGTATTCGCATTAAAAATTATACGGATGATTTGTCAAAACCGCTCGAAATTACCTACAAATACAAATCGGAATCAGCAGTGTTACAAACGGGTGATATGCTGTTTTTCAGTCCGTTACTTGACGAGAGTATTGATAAAAATCCGTTTAAACTTGCCGTTCGGAAATATCCGGTGGATTTCGCATACCCGATTGAAGAACGCATCTCCATGCAATACATAATTCCGGATGGTTGGACAGTATCCGAGTTGCCGCCGAATGTGAAATACACACTTCCGGACAATGCCGGTTCGTATCAATATGTCGTGCAACAAGTGGGGCAAGTTGTACAAGTAATGCGTAAATTTAATATCAACAAAGCGGTGTTTGTATTCAACGAATATGCCAATTTAAAGACATTTTATGATGAAATTGCCAAGAAAGAAGCAGAAAAAATTGTTTT
>DYOJ01000224.1 GCA_020720705.1 Acetofilamentum sp. | reverse complement strand
ATTCCATAATTTTACACTCCGTCCTCCGGTTTTTTTGGCGATTTTCGGCGGAGTTGTTATCAGCAATCGGAATGCTGCTGCCATAGCCTTTGTAAGTTAGTCGTTTTGTGTCAATGCCTTGATTTACAAGATATTCTACTACCGATTTTGCTCTGTTTTCGGACAAAGTCATGTTGTGTTTCACGGAGCCGACATTGTCTGTATGTCCGCCGATTTCTACCTTTAAAGTCGGATTTTTTTGCAGAAAATTCAATAATTTGTTCAATTCAGTAACCGACTCGGGACGCAATTCATGTTTATCGGTGTCGAAAAAGATGTTATTTAACACAATTTTATGACCTTTGCGAATAGGTTGTAACGGAACTTCTATCTCAAAAAAGTCCAAAGCTGTGGCAGTATCTTTTATGCTAAAACTTTCTGAATAAAACAGATAGCCTTCTTTTTCAACATTCAACGCATAATTTTTTCCGGTGGGAAGTGAAAGCATAAACGTACCGTCTTCGCGCCCGGAATAAGAATCTGTTGCAAGGCTGTCTGTTTGAATATCAATAAGTTGGAAGTGAGCGAAAAGTTCTTCTCGCGTTTCGGCATCGTACACCAGACCTTTTATGTAGGTGGTCGGCACGGGGCGAAGTTTTTGCGGTAAATCGAAACTCAATAAATCCAAACGTCCGTAACCGTCTTTGACATCAGCGGCATAATAAGCCTTATCGCCTGTGGCATTGATGATTAGGGCAAATTCTTCGTTGTGAGTATTTATCGGAAATCCGAGATTTTCAGGGGTTTGCCATGCGCCTTTAACATCGCGGCGTGCCACAAATAAATCGCTCTGCCCTAAGCCGATATGACCGTCCGTTGCAAAGTAAAGTGTTTGATTATCAGGATGAATGAACGGAGATTGTTCTTTTCCCGACGAGTTTATTTTTTTTCCGAGATTTTCGGCTTTTGTCCAAGTGCCGTCGGGATTAAGTTTGCATGTCCAAATGTCGGATTCGCCTTCGCCGCCCGGGCGGTTTGAGATGAAATACAACGTTCGTCCGTCTCCCGAAAAGCAGGGTTGCGACTCCCAATAGCGCGTGTTTACGTTCGTGCCGGCGTTCACGGGGCGACCCCAGCCGATAGAGGTTTTGACGGAATAAAAAATATCGCAACTGCCATACGATTTTCCGTGCGGGCTGTCGGTTCCGGCATTTTGGCACGAGGTAAAAAACAAAATTTTGCCGTCCGGTGAAATGGATTGCGCGCCTTCGTTGTATTTGGTATTCACGGTGTTACCAAACGGTTTTGCCGCAGACCATGTGCCGTCAGCTTGTTTTTCCGATAAGTAAAAATCTTCCTGAGTGTCGTTGTGGTCGTTGATAATTTCCACTTCACTGCGTTTTACGGCACGTGTGAATATAAGTTGTGTCTCGTCCAACGAGAGCGAAGGCAGATAGTCATCAAATTCGGAATTGACTGATTTACCGATATTTACCGGATGAAAATCAACCGGATTTGTAATCGCTTTTTTTCCAAACTCTGCTTTTGTATAAATATCGTTTAGCCGTTCGGCATAACTTTTTGCAACATCCAGTTCAGAGGCTTTACGTGCTGATTCTGAGGCTTCTGCATACTTTCCGAGCGATAGTTCGGTTTTTGCAAGATTCAAATAGCCGAGTGTGGTAGGCTGAAATTTTGTGCCTTTTTGTAAACACGCCAAACGATTTTCAGAGTCTTTCCACGTTCCGTAAATATCTGACATTAAGTAATATGCTTCAGCAAAATTCGGCGCACATTCAACCGCTGCTTCGGCAAATTTCATGGCAGACTGCTCGTCTCGATTCGCGTACGCCTGTATCGCTTTGTCCATATTTTTGACGGCTTTTTTATTCGTAACAGAATATGTTTGCGCGGATAAAAATCCGAAATTTAGGACGATTAAAAGGCTGAAAATAAAACGCATACGAAAACTTTACTCGTTAATAGGATTACAAAATTCTTCTGGAGTAAAAATTTGTAGGTCAGCGTCTTGATAGTCTTTTTTGTTTCTTGTTACGATTGTGCGAATGTGATGGTGTCGTGCTGTTTCTTTTTGCACAGAATCTTCAAAATCAGTTTGTCCGGAGGTTAATGCCGCAAGTATTATTTTTTTATCCACACTTAGAATTTCCACATAAGAAAAAAGATTTATGAGAAAATTTAGTGCTCGCTCATGTGAAGTTATCTTTTTTGTAATGTAGTAAATATCTGTAACAGAAGAAGATGTAACGCAACACGTTTTCTGCTCACTGATAATTTTCGATAAAACTTTTTTTGATTCTTCGTAAAATGGATTTCGCTCAAGCGCTATGTCCAATACAATATTTGTATCTAATAGGATTGTAGTCATTTATGTTTCTCCATTATTGATTCATATCTGATATTGTCAATCTCTTCATCTGTCAAATCGCTTTTTGCAAAGCCTGCCCATTTCTCTATAAATTCTTCAAATGATTGTTTTTTTTCCGGAATATCAGAGGTGGTTACCTTTTTTTTTCGCTTCGCTTTCGGAAAAAGAATAATTTCAACCTGCGTGTTTGCAAATTTCTTAAAATCAGGAAGTTTTATACTTCCGTCTTCTAATACTGTGGTTTCAAATCTATATGCTTGCATGTTTGATATTTTTTTTGTAAACAAAGATATGAATTTTTTTCAACAAAACAAGTGTATTACAAATCAAAACGTTAAAATCGTCTCGCGTAGTCTGACAAGTCGCGATAAAAGTCCGTCCAGCAGGCTGAGGTGCAACATGTTTGCACCGTCCGATTTTGCCTCTGACGGATTCGGGTGCGTCTCAAGAAAAATACCGTCCGCGCCGACTGCGATAGCAGCGCGTCCGATGGTTTCAATCATTTGCGGTTGTCCGCCTGTAACTCCGGAGCTTTGGTTTGGTTGTTGCAACGAATGTGTAATATCCACAACTACCGGATAACCAAACTGTTGCATGGTCGGGATACCGCGAAAATCCACAATCAAATCGCCGTAGCCGAACATGGTTCCGCGGTCGGTGAGCATGATTTTGTCGTTGCCACTGTCCTTTACTTTTTGTGCGGCAAACTGCATACTTTCCGGCGACATGAATTGTCCCTTTTTAATGTTTACGATGCGTCCGGTTTTCGCAGCCGCAATCAGAAGTTCGGTCTGACGAGCCAAAAATGCCGGAATTTGCAGAATATCAGCAACTTCAGCGGCAAAGGCTGCTTCGTTTTCTGTGTGAATATCCGTAACAATGGGTAAATCGAATTCGCGCTTTACTTTTTCCAAAATTCGTAGTGCCGCATCATCGCCAATTCCGGTGTAAGCATCAACACGTGAGCGGTTTGCTTTACGGTACGATGCCTTGAAAACGTACGGAATATTGTATTTTTCGGTAATTTTTTTTACGGTTTCGGCAATGTGCATTACAACGGCTTCGCCTTCTACCACGCAAGGTCCGGCAAGCAGAAAAAAATTCACGTTGCCTTCGGGCTTTATAGTTTGGAGAAATTTCATCTTCGTATATTTTTCCCGAAAGTCCGAAAATTTGTCGGCATCTCCAAATTTTTTATCTATTCAAAATTTTATTATTAACAATTATTGCTATTCTTACCTATCAAAATAGATTTAAAATTGCTACTTCTATGTTGCAAAATTGATAGTATTTTGTTATTATGATATTGCATTTTTAGAAATAAAGTGTTATCTTTGCATCTCAAAATAGATTGTAAAATGGATTCATTATTCGAGAAACATAAACGACTGATTTCTAATTTGAATACGAAATTCAAACGAAATTTTTCCGATGAAATTGATTGGAACGACAGACTTATCGGCATAAAAGGCACACGCGGAGTGGGCAAGACGACATTAATTTTGCAATATATCAAGGATAATTTCAAAATTTCAGAAGAATGTCTCTACGTTTCTATGGATGATTTAACATTTCCGTTTAGAAATATCATTGAATTAGCCGAAAATTTTGTCAAAAGAGGTGGAAGGATTCTGTTTATTGATGAAATTCACAAGCAATCCGATTGGATTATTCAATTGAAAAATATTTACGACTATTTTCAGGACTTAAAAGTCGTTTTTACAGGCTCTTCCGTTTTGGAAATTGATCATTCAAAAGCAGACCTGAGCAGGCGGCTTGTGCTTTACAACATGCGAGGGCTTTCGTTTCGTGAATTTGTGCAAATTGAGACCAAACAAAATTATCCTGTTTTTAAGCTCGACAATATTCTGAAAAATCATCAAGAATTAACGTATGATATTTTGCAAAGTTTAAAACCTTACAAGTATTTTGAACATTATTTGAAATTCGGATATTATCCTTATTATCTTGAAAATAAGAATACTTACGATATTAAACTACAACAACTTATAAATCAGGTTATCGAATATGATATTGCTTTTTTGGTTAATTTAGATTTGGAACATTATCACAAAATTAGGCGATTTCTACAAATTCTCAGTTCTTATGTCCCCTACAAGCCAAATATTTCAAACCTTGCCGCCGAATTGCAAATATCTCGAGCTTCGGTAACAAAATATCTGCATCTGCTTGATAAAGCGGAAATTATAACAGAAATTTATCACGATACCAAGAAGCTGAAATCGCTACAAAAACCCGAAAAAATTCAACTGCACCACCCAAATTTAATGTATGCACTAACTCCGAATGCGGTCGAAAAAGGAAGTATTAGGGAGTCATTTTTTGTGAATCAATTATCTTATAATCATTTGGTTGAACTTTCAGATTATGGAGATTTTAAGATTGACGACACATACATATTTGAAATCGGAGGACGAAAAAAAACATACAAACAAATTGCGGGACTTCCTGATTCATACATTGTTGCAGATGATATCGAATTTGGAAACGGAAATAAAATACCTTTATGGCTCTTCGGATTTTTGTATTAAAAAATGAAATAGTTCTTCACAAAAAAAAATTTGTATCTTTGAGTAATTTTCTTTAAAATAATCTGTTATGCGACATATTTTTCTGCTCTTCTCAGTGTTATTTACGGTTCAAATTTTTCAGGCTCAAGTGGTGCAAATTATTCC
>DYOJ01000223.1 GCA_020720705.1 Acetofilamentum sp. | reverse complement strand
TATCACATTTCCAAATTAACACATTTTCAGTAGATATTTACACGCATTTTACAAACACTGCTTAATTGTAATCGTCATGAATAAATTACAAATCTATAAGGCTTCGGCAGGTTCCGGAAAAACATATTTATTGACACAGAAATGGTTGTTGTCAGCTTTTGCAGATACGGACAATTACAGTAAAATTTTAGCCGTTACGTTTACAAATAAGGCTGCCGAAGAGATGAAAACCAGAATTTTAGCTGAAATTTCTTTACTAATTTCGGACAGCTCAAAGTCGGCACACTCCCACGTTTTAATGACTGATTTGAAATTGTCGGAATCCGAATTGATACATAGAGCTAATGCGTTGAGGGATAATATTTTGCACAACTACTCATTATTTAGCGTAAAAACTATTGATAGCTTTGTTCAGAGGGTTATCAGAGCGTTCTCGTATGAATTGGGCGTAAATTCAAATTACGAAATCGAACTTGATACTTCAAAAGTACTGGCGGAATTGACGGAAAAACTATATCAAAATATGAGTCAAAATATTGAACTGCAAAGAAATATGATTCAGTTTGCACAACATAAAATTGACGAAGGAAAAACGTGGGATTTTAAAAAAGAACTCAGTGATTTGGCAAAAGAACTATTTAAAGAACAAGTTCAGGAAAAAATAGCAAGCGAATCATTTTCAGATAAATCAATATTTTCTGTGTTTTCAAAATCGGTATTAATGCTAAAAAATGAGTTCGAACAACGTATGCGCTCTATATCTGTTGAAAGTCGTAAGTTATTGAAAGATAACAATATACATAACATAAAGGAATTAGGTTCTAAATTTGCAACCCTTGCAGGTTACCTTGTTACAAAAATTGCTAACCGCGATTTTGAACCTCTCAAATCTGTACGCACAGCATCAGAAGACGGCGATATTTCTCAATGGCACAAGAAAGGTGAAACAGCGTCAATAGTTACTCAAATCGAATCAGTGTATCCTCAAATAAGTCAGTTGCTTACACAAGCCGTTGAGACTTATGACAACGGATATTCGCTGTATGTTTCGGCAAAATTGATTGCCGAAAATTTGCACGCGTTCGGCATTTTGTCGGACCTTGCCGATTTACTGCCTGAATATCGAGCCGACAACAACACCTTGCTCATAAGCGACACAAATTTGCTGTTGAAAGAAATTATAGGCAACAATGACGCGCCGTTTATTTACGAAAAAACCGGAAGCCGATATAAGCACATTTTGATAGATGAATTTCAGGATACATCTGCGTTTCAGTGGGCAAATTTTCGCCCTTTGTTGGAAAATTCCTTATCTGAAAATCATTTCAATTTGATAGTCGGAGATATAAAGCAATCCATATACAGGTGGCGAGGAGGTGATTGGAAACTACTGCTTTACCAAGTAAAAGCCGACATTGGCTCGGAAAAAATATCCGAACATAGTTTAGATACTAATTGGCGAAGCAAAAAAAATATCCTTGATTTCAATAATGCAGTTTTTGCGCATATACCCTCATTGTTACAAGCTGATTACAATAATGATATTGACTCTGTTTCGGATATCGAAATTACAAATGAATTAAAAAATGAAGGCTTTGATTCAATTTTAACGACTGCATACTCAGAGAATTATCAGAAATTACCTAAACCCGATTTGAATAAAGGCGGACGCAGTCAGGTAAAATTTTTTGAAGGCGATAAAGCCGCTTTTGAGAAGCAATTGGCAAAAGAAGTGCCCGCAGATATTGATTTTTTACTGAAAAATAAGAACTACGAACCCGGCGATATTACCGTACTAGTGCGCACCAACAAGCAAGCACAATTTATCATGCAAATACTTCGAGACTATCAACACACGGAGCTAAATGCAACACGCTATCCGATAGTATCATCGGAATCATTACTTATAGCAAATGCACCTGCAGTTCGTTTATTGACATCCGCACTGCGATATTTGGATACCCCGTACGACACCCTAAATACCGCCGTACTACTCACGGAATACGCTAGATGGAACAATCCGGAAACCTATAATTTGTCCGAATTGTATCAAATTTCTGTTCGCTCCGATATTCATGACGCAATTTTACCGGAAGAATTTATACTGAATATCAATGCTTTAAAACGATATTCACTCTACGAATTGACAGAAAAACTTATATCGGTTTTCAAACTCACCGAGAGAACATCGGATTTTGCATCATTGCAAGCTTTCCAATCTGCGGTTTCAGATTTTACCACAAAGAAAAATGCCTCTCTGCAGGAATTTCTTGAATGGTGGAATGAAGCGCGCACGAAACTTTCCGTGCAACTCCCCGAAAGTTTGAACGCACTCCGCATAATGACCATTCATAAATCAAAGGGGTTGGCTTTCAAAATAGCCATTGTTCCTTTTGTAAATCAAGAACTTACACCGTCTGCAATGACTGCCCCGCTGCTCTGGGTTGAAACGGACAACAACAGCCATTTTAATCATTATCCGCTTTTGCCTGTCAGGTATAAAAAAGACATGTCAAAATCAGTATTTAAGAGACATTATTTCAATGAAAAACTGTACCTTTATATGGATTTGCTTAATGTGCTGTATGTTGCATTCACTCGACCGGAGGAGGAATTGTTTATTTATGCAGCAAAATCTAAAAATACCGGTTTAACACATGCCGGCGATTTATTGTGGTTAGCTCTAAATAGCAGTGTTCAAACTACTGACAAAGAAGGAAATACAATCGTACCTTTAGCTGATTTTTTAGATTCAAAAAGTTTGACTTTCAGATTAGACACCGGTTACATAATTACAGATACTGAAAAATATAATCGCACCGAAAAAGTAAAAGTAACAAGCCCCGAAACCTATCCAAACTTTGATTATGCAAGCAGAATTTCAATAAACTATAGTTCGGACGAATTTTTTATCGAAAGTCGAGAATTTGTTGCCGAGCGAGTGCGTTACGGCTCATTGATGCACAAAATTCTGTCAGAAATTGAAACCTACAACGATGTAGAACATGCCGTAAAGTCGTTAAACTATGCCGGATTTGTAAAAACCGATGAATGTGAGAGCCTTATTGAAAAGGTAAAAGAACTCATCTCACGTCCAAACATCTCAAGTTGGTTCGACGGCTCAGCCGAAGTAATCTCCGAACAAGGCATCACCACCGACACAGGGGAGTTGCGAATACCTGACCGCATTTTATTTACAGACGAAAAAGTTACCGTTATTGATTTTAAATTCGGTGAACCAAGACCCGAACATACTGCACAAATAACTGAATATCTTAAACTTATACAAAATATTTATACTATTCCGGCAGAAGCCTATTTGTATTATGCCGAAAATGATATGTTGCAAAAAATGTCATAATGTTTTTTTTATTCCGTATATTAATTTAATTTTAAGAAATTTTTAAATCTACGGAAAGAATGGCAGAACTAATCACATGGACAGAAAAATATTCGGTTGGAATTGAAAAAATAGACTCTCAACACAAAATACTTGTATCACTTCTGAATAAGTTGCATGCTTATATGTTAGAAGGGAAAGCAAATTATGTTCTTGGAGAAATTTTGACGGAATTAATACATTACACCGAAACACATTTTCAAACCGAAGAAACGTTATTTGAAGAATACGGCTATCCGGAAACAACAGCACATGCAGATGAGCATCGTGAGTTGGTAAAAAAAGTTGTTGCGTTTAAAGATGAATTTGATGCCGGAATTGGAATGTTGAGTATTAAAATCATTACGTTTCTTAAAAACTGGCTGATAGTTCACATTATGGCTTCGGATAAAGAATATACCACATTTTTTCATTCAAAAGGATTATTTTAAACTATGGAGAGATTAATTACTTGGAATAATCAATACTCAGTCGGGATTGAACATCTTGACGATGAACATAAACAGTTGGTTGAGTTGCTAAACTCCTTGCACTACGCAATGTCTCAAGGGCAAGCAAATTCTGTGCTCGGAAAAATTTTGGACGAGTTAATACATTACACTGCAACACATTTCAAATCAGAAGAAGTATTATTTGCTCAACACGAATATCCTGACAGCGAAAAACACATCGCCGAACATCAAGAGTTAGTTTCTGAAGTATTAACTTTCAAAAAGGAATTTGACAAAGGCACCACGATGTTGAGTATCAAAATTATAGGATTCTTGAAAAATTGGTTAATCAAACACATTTTAGCTTCCGATAAGGAATATTCAGAGTTCTTAAACAGTAAAGGCATATATTAAACAGATAATTAATAACCTTCCGATGATAAATCGGAATAAAATCATACAAATATGGAGTCATTAATCAAATGGAACAGCCAGTATTCAGTCGGCATTCCGCAAATTGACGAGGAACACAAAAAGCTCGTGAATATTTTGAACAAACTATGCGCTGCCGTGAAATCGGCAGAAGCAGACAACACGGTTAAAACCGTTATTGATGAGCTTTTGGATTACACCGCTTATCACTTTAAAACCGAAGAAGAACTTTTAAAGAAACACAATTATCCCGATTATGAAAATCACAAAGCATCTCACGACAAATTCACAAAAAATATATTAGAATACAAGCAACAATACGCGCTCGTTAAACAATACTCGGCAAGCCCTGTATTGGAGTATTTAAAAAATTGGCTTATAACCCATATTCTCGCAACGGATAAAGAATACTCCGACTTTTTAGTTAAACAAGGGGTATCTTAAGTGGTCAGGATTTTAAAAACAAAACTAAAATTTCTTTTGTCCTACTGTTTTTCTTATTCTTTATACAAAAACATACATAAGTAAATTATTATTTCACAACATCTACGTTCTAAGAAGATGTTGTTTTTTAATATGTTGTTTACGATTCAGCAAAGTTGATACGGCGATCAAAGCAACAGGATTCAATTTAATAATTTTGGAATATTGAATGTAGCAAAACCCGATAAAAAATTCCACAAACATAGTTTAATCTTAAAAAAAATGATTAAATTTGCATATAAATATATTGAAAAAGTTTGGGAAATAAAATAAGAAATCATGCTTGCGCCGCTATATAATGAAACCATTTTTAAGAAAGCA
>DYOJ01000222.1 GCA_020720705.1 Acetofilamentum sp. | reverse complement strand
GGGTCTGATACACACAGACATTATATTTTGACGATACTTAGTGGTTGTAAGAAAATATGTAAACATTTGATTATGTGTGTTTTATTGCCATTATTTCAATTGAATGTTTTGTCATATCGTTGTCAAAAATGGTCAGATAGTAGTCATTCGTTGTTTTGTATTCAGTTTCAATTGAATTTCTACGGAATTTCAATCGAATTTCCAAAAACATTCAAGTATAAAATTTATTATATTTTAATGTATATCAATGACTTATGAGTTTTCTTACAAACACGACTTAGTCTTTTCGGACGAAAGCAAGTCAAAAAAAAGTCTGACAAAATCTATGGGATTTATTTGAATACTTATGGTAAAAAAGTATCAGGCGCATAGCCTTGTGTAGCTATAAGCCTGATTTTTAGACAATTAAAAGAAATATTTTCAGCCCTTATCAAAAGTTGTATCCAAGTGCCAAAGATACCGGGAACGCGTATCCTCTGTCTATAAGTTTTTCATTTTCGCCAAGCGGAATATCGCCCCGTAATTCAAAATTCAAATGTTCATTCCATATATATTGGAAAGCAGGCGATAAGGTATAATAATAGGATTTTAAGCCAAATTCAGGCATTGGTTTCACACCCGTAGTGATGTAAGCCGCTCCGAGCGATACTCGCATTTTATCACGCAACAAATATCTAATATCGAAACGATTGAAACTTTTAAAATCACTGATTTCAAGTGAGTTACCATCAACCGACAATGCGACTTTTGCAACAAATTCTCGCCTTGCCGAAACAGAAACGGGAGCTGATTTGAGGTAATACGACAGACCGATATATGCACCGTCAGCATAATCAAACGGGATGTGTTTATAACCCAAATCAAGAGTAAGTGTTTGTTGTTTGTTCTGTGAAAAAACAACCCCGTACAGGACTACAAAAACTGCGGTTAAACCTAATTTAATTTTCATGCTTTTGATTTAAAAAATTCGGGTGCAAAAGTCATTTTTTTTTTCGAAAATCAAAACTTTTTTGTATGTTGTGCAGCAGATTTAGGGTATCTTTACGATAATAGGTCCGTAGGGTCGTAAGCAAGACAAAAAAAGTGCTATAGGATGTTTTGGAATACTTGTGTTATAAAATTATCACTATCAGATGTTTATGTTACTAAACTGCAACTGAATAATAAAAAACATTCGTGCCGAAATTTTACATATCGTAAATAAAATCTGCATCTTGTTTTTCATACCGAAACTATTTATCAACGTTTCAAATACACGTAACCGCTTATGGGTTTAATGCTGTCATTCAAACGCAAGATGTAAAAATACGTTCCGTCCGGTAAAATTTCACGCTTACCAACGGTTGTGCCGAATAAATTAGAACCATCCCAAGGGGTATCGTAAGGGGCAGCTTCAAACACCTTGTTCCCCCAGCGGTTGTAGATTACAATACTGTTTTCAGGAAAATTTCGTAAACCTATTATTTTAAAAACATCGTTTTTTCCGGAGCCGTTGGGCGAAAAAGCATCGGGTATAAAGATACCGCACTCGGGACAAATCTCCGGCGGCGGAAAATCGGTTACTTTTATGTCGCACACGCATTTGGTTTCATTTCCGTTGACATCCAGAATTGTCCATTCAACTTGTGTAACCCCGATTTCAAAAATTTCGTCATTAAGATTTTGTGAGAAATTGTAATTGTTCAAAAAGTTTTCGATACCGCAATTATCGGACTTATGTTTTGGCAAAAATTCATCGTTTGAAATCGTATGAAAATCCTCTCTGATTGTAAGAAAAACCACAGTATCAATGGGGCAAACAATGTTCGGAAATTCATCATCTTCAATCGTAATTGTTTGATATTGTGCAGCTTGCATCCCTTCTTCATCTTCAAAAATCCATTCCAAAATATAGATACCTTGCCTATCGAAATACAAGGGCACAGAGCTTGTTCCCTGTAATTTGCCCGAACAATTATCGGTAGCCGTAGGCGGCAAAATTGAGGTCTCGCATTTGGCAAACACATCCGGCAGAATAAGACTGTCCGGCACGGGCGGTTCAAAATCGCCCACTGTTATCAATACATCGTCGCTTGCGGGCGGGCAAACGCCATTGGTTACTGTCCACGTAAAGAGGTTATTGCCTTTTTCAAGATTTGAAACAGTTGTGTTAGGAGTGATATTGTTATCAATGACTGCACTCCCGAATTGCATCCACGAACCGAAACCGACATTTGGAGCAACCGCACTTATTGAGGTGAAATTGTCGCAAATAATTTTATCGGATTCAGCTTGCGCAGTAGGTTTTTGGTATCGAAAAATCGAAATTGTATCCCTATTATTCGGACAAATACCATTTGAAACCGTCCAAAAAAACAGATTGTTACCCACTGCGAGATTTTGAACTTCCGAGTTATAACTATTTGGATTAGAAATTACTACGGATGTATTTGTTGTCCAAAATCCTGTTCCGAATTCGGGAGCTTGGGCGTTCAGGCTGCCTGTTTCCGAGCAAAGCATCCGGTCGTCCCCGGCTTTGGCATCGGAAGGCAGTTCGGAGTTAATCAGCACTAATATGTCGGAGAAAGTACCGCATACTCCGGCATCTATTGTCCAAATTAATTCGGTTGTGCCAATCGAAATATTTGAAATTGTTGTATTTACAGATTCAGGAGAATGAATTGTAATCGAATTATCGGCACAATGCCAAACTCCGACACCAACCGGCGAGGCTGTCGCATTTAAGGTGGCAGAAGCTGAATTACAAAGTGTAATATCTTGTCCGGCATTTAAAATGACTCCGGGCGGGTTGGCTAAAATAACAGTTTGTTCAATAATACAATTTTCGCTTTTCTTGGTGTAAACAATGTAAGTTCCGGCTGTTAAACCTTCAAAAAGTCCTCCGTTATCAATAAATACGGACGTGTTGTTTAACGAATAGGTTAAATCAGCTTCAATATCTGTGGTTACAGAGATTCTTCCGTCCGAACCATCGTGGCACGACACGGGACTTGTGCTGATAATTATGTTTCCAAATGAATTTATTTCGGAATAAATTGATTCCGTAACAGCACGATTTCCACATTTATCTATCACAGAAACATCTGTATGCGGGTGAATATCAATACGACACGTCCCGACAGTAATTTCTCCGTTGAAATGTATAATATACTCATCGGAATAGGGAATTCCTATGCTGCATGCAGTTGAAGTTATTTCTGTAATATTTACTAAATTTCCGGAAGCATCGGTTATAGAAAAATCAGAAGTACTGACCGAAGCACAACTGACAGGTTCGGAAAAAGTAATTTTCAGACTAAGGTTTGTGCAGTCTTCGGGAGTTTCGACTTGTGTGATAATCGGGTCAATGTCGTCATAGATACTCGCCTGCGATGCGCTGAAATCTATCGTATAACCGTAATTTGAACCCGACCAATTAGAATTATACAAAACATAGTTGTGCCCGGCAACCACCGGGATATCATCATTCCAGATAGGTCCGTTCTCCTCGCCCGGTCCGTTACAATTGCCTGCAGTTCCGCCCGAAAAATACGAGTTAGCACCCGTAACAGGTTGTAAATTATAATATGCTCCATAGTTGTTTGAACTTACCATGTAAGCGTACATTGCCGAAGTTCTTAAATCGGAGCATTTAGCAAAAGTCATATCAAATACAATCCAGTCGTAATCATCATAAGGGTTGTCTCCCGTAATAGAAAAACGCAACGCACCGGACGTAGCCGCCGTAAACGAGTACCAAACACCGTTATTTTCCGGAGTTATGCAATTATAACCTGTAAATCCGTATATTTCATTCGGATAAGTGCCGTTCAAACCGTTATACGCATAAGGTGACGGCTCCACGTACACGTCCTGACATATAGGAATGGCACCCAAACAATCCTGCACAGTCGGGGTTTGTGCGTGCAAAGTTGCGGTTTGAATAATAGCAAACCAAAATGTGAAAATTACAAAAGTTATGTTGACGGTATTGCGTAAAAAAACTGACTTTTGCATTGTTGCCTTCTTTAAAATATGTATCGAAATAATTAATAGTTCGTTAAAAAACAGTTTTAACACATTTATTTACTGAATATTAAGTTGCAAAATCTGTAATTTACGGAAAATTATTCAACTTAATGCTAACAATTTTATCTGTGGTCAATGGTCGAGAAAAACTAAATACTAAAGAGGTGTTGATTAGGAATCTTGTGATATATTACACAACCATCGGGAATAAATTGTGATTACAAACTTATATGAGTAACTCACTATCAAATATTTAAAAACAATATAAACCCTCAACTTTAAACCTTAAACAATATAATTTTGTTACAAAGATAGGAATTTTTTTTAAAATTAAATGTTAAATTCTAACAGAACTACAACGTCGAGAATAAACATCGGTTTAAATACCTGTGAATCTGACATTTAAAAAAGTTAAGCAGGACGCTAAACGCAATAAAAAATGCGAAATGCGTCCACGCTTTTCTGATTCCGGCATTACATCGTAAAGAAGGAATAACAAATCTCGAAAAGACCATGTCAATTTGGCAATTACTAATCCGAACAACTGACAATTTTACACGAACTAACCTAAAAAACTGACATAATTACCTGATTAACAGATTGGTATTAAAATTGGTAGTTCTGTGTTGTTTAGTTATTATATTAGATTTAAGACATCAGATTACAGACAACAGAATCTAAAATATTGTAAATCTATATTTTAGAAGTCAATTATGTAATGTTTATTATTCGGTTTAATATAACAAACGCGAAGAAAGTAAGGTTAAGCCGGTTCGTGAAATCACTATCGAATAAATTTTCCAAGTTCGAGCTTGATTATGAGCCGATATCGAAAATCAAAAGACCACTGATTCCTGAATTGGTGGTCTTTCTTACTTATGTGAGTTTTCTTTATCTACATAATACCATTTAATCGTCTGATTATAAACACTTTAATTGATGTTCAGATTGCAAATTAAAATTACTTGACTACAAAATTCAATCTACAATCTCACGTGTTCTGACGGCAATTGCCGGATTGCCCTGATAAATTGTGTAAGCATCTAAATCTTTGGTTGCCA
>DYOJ01000221.1 GCA_020720705.1 Acetofilamentum sp. | reverse complement strand
CGATTGAAAAACAGACTATAACCTAAATATTATCAGATATTTACAAGCTTTCGTTCAATAACTGATGAGTTTATTAATTTTGACAAATATTTGTCAATTTCTTCCGGTTTGTTAAAAGGCGAGTAGCGTTTAAGCGGCTTTCCGTCCGGACCGACAATGAATTTCGTGAAATTCCACTTCACAACTCCGCCAAATAAACCTGCAAGTTCCGATTTTAGATATTTGAATAACGGATGTGTGTCTTCGCCGTTTACATCCACTTTTGAAAACATCGGAAACGTAACATCGTAATCCAAAATACAACCTTGTTTAATGGAGGCTTCGTCTCCCGGTTCCTGATTTGCAAATTGATTGCACGGAAATCCTAAAACCACGACATTTTTATCTTTGTATTTGCGGTAAAGTTGCTCTAATCCTTCGTATTGTCCTGTAAATCCGCATTTACTTGCAGTATTGACAATTACAACATATTTACCTTTAAAATCCTGCTTTGAAACGGTTTTTCCGTCAATATTTTTTGCACTGAATGTATAAAATTGTGTTTCCATGATTCTTTTTTTTAATTAATTCGTAATATAATATATGAGACCACTCCGATAAGCCGCTTAGCGGTTATTAATAGAAAAATCTGATATTGATATTCAGACACTTATAAAACCGCTTAGCGGCTAAAAACACTTTTCGGAGTAGACTCATATATCATCTTACATGATAATATCGTAAACGATATAAAGGTAAAGAGAATTTTCGGTTTTGCGAATAGTTTACACAAAAAGATACGGATTATATTAAACCGAATATTAAACTCGACATATTTGATTTCTAAATTACAGAATTACAATCGTTTAAAGTCTGTTGTCAGTAATCTGAATACTTATATCTAATCTAACATATTTTGATTTTTTTACGTTCGCTATTAATCAGAACTATTCAAAATCCAAATCAAACAAAGTATTGTTTTGCAATTGTCAAAATTTGTAACTTTGATAATATTTTATCTGTATTATTGTGGTATTCTAAATTCACGTGAATATTTTTAAAAACAGAATACACTTGAAAACCGTTATATCTTGTAAATGCCTGATTTATAACTTGTTCTATTCTTATTATTTTATATAAAACCGAGTAAAAATTATTTTATATTGATTTCTAAAATGTAGATTTACACTGTTTTATATTCTGTTGTCTGTAATCTGATGTCTTAAATCTAATATATTATAAATCTATAAAAATTGATATTAGTATGGTTAAATCATTTGCCGTAATTTTGCTTTTTCTATTCTTTAAAGGCACGTATATTTTTGCACAAACCGATGAACAAAAAAAACAAGAATTTGGCGTTGATAATTTTATCGTAAAAACTCCGGAAGGAATTGATGAACAAGCCTTTTATTTACCCAAGTTCAACCTAACAATGAGTAATGCAGGGACTGATTATGCAACAAATCCGATTACTCTTTTTTATAGACTGAAGAACTCATCGGGAACAAACCTTTTAGAAGGACAATATGAAAAATGCTTATATGCAAAGTCAAACCCGGCTCGCCCAAGTGAAGGGTTGGAGAAAGATATTATTTTGAAGATACCTTATGCCTTAATGGGCTTACAATCAGGTATTCAAATTGTTACGCTCGAATTTTGGGCTTCTTACGAAGGAAAAATGTACGATGTATTTTTTTCAAAACAACTAAAGATAACAGTCCCAAAGTTGTTTGATTATGCCGAGCAGAAAATCGGAATCAGAAATTTAAGTGTTAAATCCGGAATAACCTACAAAGGTGTTGAAGGTTTGGAATTTACGTTCGATGCCGAGTATAGTTTCTTGGCTTCGGAAACTCGAGAATTGCACCAAAGTCCTGATTTCAAACTATATACTTATACGCTTGCCATAACAGACAAAAAATCGGGTACCCCAATTTCAGTGTTTGAAAAAAAAATTATTCAAACAACAGAAACAGCATCATCAAAAATTCAAACGATTAAAATACACGTTCCGTATAATCAAATTGCTTCAGTCGAAGGAAAAAATGAGTGTTCGGTTGCAGTGTTTGCTAAAGGTTATGCTCGTGCGCTAAACTTTGGCGAAAGCAAAATATTAAACTTCAATTATGTGCAACCTGCTGTATATCTGGGATTTTTTCGCTTGAATTCCTTAGAGGCTGAGTATAAATTGTATGACAGCAGCAATGCGTTCGGGCGACTATTTTCAAAAAAATCCTCGAATGTTGGCAAGGGTTACCCTGACACGTATTGGTTACTCGAAACCGGTGCAATAAGTGTTTATGAATCAGCTCAAAACAGTAATTCGTTTTCGGCTTATGCAGGGATCACCCATTTTACACTCGTGGATTCAGACCCGATTTATCTTGCTGTATATGATTATGATGCACTGAATGTCAATGATTTAATGGGGCTTTTCAGAATTGAACACTCGGTCGGAAATTCGACTGTGCGCAAGGATAATTTTTCGTTTCCGGGTATCGTATCTTCGAGTTTTGAATTTCAGAAACTTAAATTTCCCACGATTCATGCAAAAACGTTTACAAAAACGATTTGTAAACACGACGGCGTTTCAGGCTTATGTCTCGACGGGCATATCGGTATTTCACAAATTCCACAAAATCAGCAAGTTACAATTCAACCCATGTACTATACAAAAGCGGAAGCTATTGACTTACAATATTATACGAATAAAATTAATCAGCTCAAACCGATAAGTTCAACTTCAAATGAGATAGATGTTAGTTTATTTTTTCCGTTTTTTGAATTGCAAGATGTTGAAAAACTTGGACTTAGTTTAAATCTTTTAAGTTTGAACTATAAAATAGGGGATATTATTTTGGACGAATCCGTAAAAATTCCGAATTTTGATGATACAGACGTTTCATTTCAAAGCGAAGGAGACAAAATCAATGCAAATGGCATCAGAGGATACTCAATTTCAATAGGTTACAAAATTCCTGAATTTTATTGGGACAAAGGTTCTCTGAATTCAAAAATAGTATTGACAGACAATTCAAAACAATTGATGCTTGACACGCTTGTCCAAACAAATCGGATACAAACGCTGTTTATTCCGTATTACAAGCTGGTTCAGGGCAAAGAAAATCAGATAGATATTTCTGAAGAAACTTTTTTGAACAAATCATTCCGAATTGGAGTAAATTCATCCAAAACTAAGCTGACTTGTCCGCAACTTATTGATTTTCATGTATCTGAATTAGAATTCACGACATCAGAATCGCCAACATCTACTGAATTGTTTGTCAAAATTGAACATGACGGACGTATGGTCTCAGAGGGAACTTCAGCCTCGAACGGAGTAAAATTTAAGTTCAACGTAAAGTCAAAATCTATCAAAGTCCATCCGAAAGATGTCATAAAACTTACTGTGTTTGAGAAAGATAGCTTTGGTATTGCCAATTCGTTAGGTACTTACGAATTTAGTGCTGATGACTTTAAAAAATCAAAACATAAAGCACGTAAGCCGATTGAAGGCATCAAGAAGCTAAAAATTGTCATTGAATAATCATTCAAATTAGTCCTCATCCGGCGGCGGCATTTCGCCGGATGATTTCATTTTGTGAATCAAATGCCGTTTAAATTCGTGTTCAGCTTTATGGAGCAAAACAAGTTTCATGGGGGACAATACAGTTTTGAATTTTATGTAATATTCTTGTTCAACTGTAAAGATTGCTTTATCTTTTTCCATAAGTCCGTCTGCTATTTTTAATAGTTCGGCATCGGACATATTAAGACTGTTTTTCTTAAAATTACGCATCAAACTTCGTTTTTCATGGTGAAGTGCCTCTGTTTTGTCTGATAATTCAATGTATAACGGAATAAATTTTGCAACTTCTTCGTCTGTTAATTGCAATTCCGATTTAATAAATTCAACTCGCATTTGTTTCAATTCTTCACGGTTTGGTTTTTGTGAAAAGACACTTAGCCGGCATAATATAAGAAAAAGTATGAGACTGAAAAATTTCATAAAATATTGATTTTTAATTGTTTAATACTCATCTAAAATGTCAGAATAGGCATAATAATCTGTCATGTATTCTAAAATGTCGTCTGATTCTGTAAGCTCTGAATTAGAAATTTCTTCATCTTCAAAAAAATTGATTATATCTGTGGCATCGGCATTTGACAAATAATTGTCAATCACAATTTCCTGAATTTCAGAATTTAATGTAAAATTTGATTTTATGGTCAACGCTTTGTTATTGTTACTTAAACGCTCTACATACGAATTTGTTTTTGTGTCGAGTGTAAATAATGTTTGAATTAAGAACGCAATCGTCAGCAATGCCGCTATACTGACAATTGGTCTTAACATTCTGATTATCTTTGTTTTGGATGATTTTATCGGATTAACTTTGAAATTTTCAAAATACAAATCGGGTAATGAAAACGGGTTTTGTTTCCCGCAGGTTTCCGTAATTATTTTCTCGGATATTCGTGTTTCTATATCTTGTTGAAAATCAGCAAAATAATTGTCCGGAATTTCAAACGGATTTTTGGACGATATGTCTGTGAGCTTTGTCATTAAGATTCAATGTAATTTTTTGACAATTTTTAACTTCTAAGGTTTAATCGTTTTTTGTAATAAATTCCTCGATTTTTTTTACGGCATGGTGGTACGAGGCTTTTAGAGCACCAACGGATGTGCCTAAAATTTCAGATATTTCTTCGTATTTAAGTTCGTCGAAATATTTCATATTAAACACGATTCTTTGTTTTTGCGGTAAGGTTAAAATCGCTTGTTGCAGTTTCAGTTGGATTTCGTCTCCTGTGAAATGATTGTCTGTCAGCAAGGTATCACTCAAATATTGTTCGTAATCATCGTAGGCTTCGGCAGCTTTTCTTTTTCGGGAATCCATAAAATTAAGGGCTTCGTTGGTTGCAATACGATACAGCCACGTAAACAAACTTGATTTTCCTTCAAAAGAATCCAGATTTTGCCACACTTTAATAAACGTATTTTGCAGAACATCGTCCGCATCGTCATGCCGAATCACAAGTTTTCTGATGTGCCAATACAATCGCTTCTTGTAGCTTGAAACAATTTCGTTGAA
>DYOJ01000220.1 GCA_020720705.1 Acetofilamentum sp. | reverse complement strand
GATTTCATATTCAGGTTAGGGTAAAGAGTCGGTACAAAAACCCGACTCTTTTTTTTTCAAAACTTCGTAAGATTTTAGTATTTAGATGTTAGATATTAGACTCTAATTGCTCAATTCCAAATAGTTACGATAAATCTTACAATCTAAGAAATTTTCTAATATAATTAACAATAAATCAATATCTTACAAAATATATTGACGGACTTCTTTAACAACAATATCTATGATTGACAATTTGCATAATGTAACGCTGACAGGGTTTTCGGAGTGGACTCATTTGTAATCATTCGTGAATTATTGGTTAATTTCGACTTTTCAGAGTGGACTTATCGTTTGTTTATTGACCGATTAAAACAAACGGGATCCAATAATACGGATGGGCATAAGCGCCTTTTTCAATCATTCTTAATTTTGAAAGTTGCAAAAAACGATTGTATGTTCTGCTATTGTATTTTTTTAGCATGATTTGATAAAAACTTAACATAAGATTTGTAGTACTTTCATCAGAAACTTGCCAAAGCGATACCATTACATTGCGAACGCCGGAATAAATAAACGCATGAGTTAAACCGACTACACCTTCACCCTGAGTTACTTTACCCAGACCGGTTTCACAAGCAGAAAGCACTGCGAGGTTACAATTCAGCCTCATATTCATTATCTCCGAACGATAAAACATACCGTCATTCTGTGTTAAGGCATTCCCAGATATATCTATATTTCGGATAATATTACTTTCGGGATATTGTGCAAACAACAAACCTGATAATTCAGGATCATAACTATTTACGACTCCGTGTGTTGCAAAGTGAACTACTTCGGGGTTACTAAATTGAACGTTCATCAGATTTGCTTCATTTGCCTGTTGATGAGTAAAGATTTGTGCAGGCTTTCCTGAATTTTCATACATTTTCAAAATACCTCTGACTTCTTCGAGCTATCCGGGAATCGGGGCAATATAACTTCCGTCAGACAACAATGTACGTTTTTCTGTGGCAGAATCAGTTAAAGAAGTATCAAGATAGACAAGCATTTCTCGGGTTAGTTCAGTTGTTCCCGCTGTATTCTCATCATCAAAAACAGGAGCAAAAGCAAGCCATGCTGTCGGATATTTTAACTTATGATTTTTATTTCTTAAATTTGTTTGATATAAAAGCGTTGAAGAATATGAATATGAAATCGGAAATTTTTTTATTAAAAATGGCATTTTGCTAAAAAAAGCGGTATCCTTCCATGATATCCAATTCGATAGGTATGGTTCGAAATGTAATGCTTCAAAAGGCAATGTAGTAAGCAGCTCATCGGGTATAATCGTTATTGATTCAGCTTGGGTAAAAATATTTTCCAAACGTAATTTTTCAGGAAACAGTTCCCTATAAAGCAAATCCGCCAACTCGACATAAGTTCTGACTGCCTCTTCTGTCGGCGTTTGTATTGCATTACGGATTTCGAGAATTTTTGAGTTCAAGTCAATCGTTTTTTTTACACGAAATATATTAAAATATCCACGACCGATAACATAAACCAATATACTCTCTTTTGTTACAAAAAAACTGATAATAATGCTTTTACGCTTTAATTTATTTTGCAATAATTCGATTGATACCGTTTTAACATTTTTTTGTAAATAGAAATCAGGATTTTTCGATTCAACCTCAGAAATTAACCTTTTAATTTTTTGCTTCGTATCAAATAGTTGTGAGTTCCAAAATGACGATTGATTTTCATCTGTCGAATTGAGCTTTTTTTCTTCAAATACAACGAGTTCATTTTTCAAGTTGCTCAATAGTTGCAATATAGAATCAGAAACCGTTTGATTCAACCATTCGTTACTCGCTATTGTTTTCAATAACACGGCGGCTTTATTTTTTTCGGAAAAATAGAACGATTTTTCAAATAATTGCGGATGTGCGGCACAAAGCTCAGCAGCTTGAGCATAAACAATATCAGCATCTTCTGCCAATTCATAATCATCATCTTCGTTCTCGGATGCGGTGCGTTCATAAGTCAAAACACTGTCACACAAATCATAATGTTGTAGTGCAAGTTGTATTCTGTCTGCATTTGAGATATTTTTGCACGCTTGCATAGGCAAGACGGTATCAGACAGAATTTCAGCCTTTGAACGCAGAGCAGTTATTAATCGGCGCCATGACAAGACCGTTCAGTTTGCAGGTACACTGACATAGTTTGAGGTATCAACTGCTCCGTAAGTTAAACTTGATGTAGCTTTTTGATAGTAAAACAATGCAGAATCATACATTTGCAAAGTTTTGAAATTTTCTGCCAGATTATTATATGAGTTTCCGATATAAGCATTAACATCGGAAAACAAAGTCTTACGGATATTTAAGGCTTTTTTATTATAAAAAACAGCTGAATCTATTTTGCCGAATTTCTGAAAAACAGCGGCAATTCCGTTGTATGCCTGAGCAACGCTTGCACTGATTTCGGGATTGTTTGCTTGTTTACTTTTTAGACTTTTTCTACTGTAATACAAGGCTTTATCAAAATCAGATTGCTTTCTGTACAATGCACCGAGTGCTTGGTATGTTGAAGAAAGTTGTTTGTCTAAATCATTTTCAGAGAAATATAACTTCAAAGACAAACTTTTCAACAAATAATACTCAGCATCTGAAAGATTGCCGATAAACCGATTAACAATACCCAAATTATTGTAATTACGAGCAACAGAAATATGCGTCTCACCGTATAAAGACAAATTTATGTATAAACTTTTTTCGTAATAATATTTTGCAGACTCCCAATTGGCTTTTTGTCTGTATGCAACCCCGATACTGTTATACAAATCTGCAATAAATTCAGAATTTTCTTCACCAAAAGTTCTGAAAACCGTATATGCCTCAAAATACTGCTCCAAAGCTCGATTATAGTATGATTTTTTTCGATATGTTAATCCTTTGAGATACAATAGTTTTGCCATATATAATAGGCATGCTGAATCTTTTGTATCTCCAAGACGTTGTAAGCCACAATTTACATAATGCAAACAACTATCTGCATCTTTTTCTGTTTTAAAAGACGAAGCCTTTTTGTAAAGTTGTTTAACTTCGGATAGTGATGTCTGCGCCTGCATTCCATAAATAAGAACAACAAGAAAGACTACTAATATCGTCGCTTTACGCATCAAACTATTTTTCACATTAAAACATTTTCAGAATTACTGATAACGAGAGTTCGATATAAGATAAACGGTAATTGTTTGGCATAGAGAATATTACATATTTGCAAATTCCGGGTTATCCGGTGATTTGTTTAATTGTTTAAAAACAGTCTGAAAAACGGACTATTTAGTTGAACTTTAAACGAATAAACGATTAAACAAATAAACAAAATGAATCTTAAATACTGAAAATAAACTAATTATAAAACACTCTTATATCGAACTCAGGTTGATAAATATTCGCGTTTAGTTACCGATGATAACAAACTCTGTTCGCCGGTTAAGTGTAGGGTTTTCATCGGGTTTTAACTTTGAGGTATTACACCGGCTTGGCTTAACTTATGCCATAGAACTGAAGAGGTCGTATGCATATCCGAAAACTTCTGTTTGTTTAGTCAATCGGTATAAGGCGTGAAATATCTTGCGGGTGCAATATGTCGAACAAAGTTTCATCTTTTCTTTCGACAGATATTAGAATTTTGTCCTGTTCGGGTAGTTTTTTTACATTTACCTTAATCGCAATATCTGACCAACAGTCATTTCTGTCCTCCGGCGCAGACGGCGCGGGATAGACACATTTGTGTTCGCAGGCTTCTTCGTATGTTTTGTAAACAGATGAAAGTGAACCTACTCCGTAATCATGGTGCCACTCATAATCGTTGATATGCATAAGCAAGCCGAAGGAAAATTCGTCAAGTTTTTTTTCAACCATTTTCCTGTAAATGTATGAGTTGGTTACAGTTCGAGGGTCTTCATCGTCGGGTCTTTGATAAATGGAAATTCGTAACATTTCTTAATTTTTAAGTTGAAAAAAATCAGCTAATCACAAAATTGGTAATGCGTTTGGGGGCGTTACACACCCTCAGGGTTTTGGAAGAGGGTGTAGCCGGGCGTGTTTCTTGGCACACTCAATCTTTTACGCAACGAACGGAATATGCTCCAGACGGAGACCCACTCCAATCCCACCAAAAATTATTATCATATTCCAATGATATACCAGCTGTATAACCTACATTACCATCTGTACCTATAAAAATTGTTTTTTCTCTTTGCTTTGAAAAAGCACCTCCAAACCAATATCCCGCAGGTTGAGCTTTGAAACCGAACTCATCCGTAGCACCGGTATTCGGAGAAAGCCAAAGTGTTGATGTGGATTTTAGTTGACCTCCGTTCGACCCAGCCGGAAACGTAAACTGTTCCAGATTGCTTCTCAACTCTTCAAATTCAGGCTCACTCGGTAGGTGCCAACCTGTAGGACACGCACCTTGAACTCCGCTCGGATTTGCATTAGAAGCAGCTGCTCCGCGCATCGCAGCAGTCCATGTATAATGTCTTCCATAGTTGGTTAAATTTGAAGTATAAACTCCTGAAATTGTTGTTCCATCACTGTATTTTGTTGTTCGCAAATTCTCAGCCAACCATATTTGGTTACCCATTCTGACAGCTTTATAGTGATAACCGTCCACATCGGTTACTCCAAGTTCAGCTTGCAAATCAAGTATCATACTTTCCAATCTGTCCACATAAACTTTAGTTGCAGCATCTTGCGCATTGACAGGGTCTGCAAGATTTGTAATATTTGTGTTTCCGGCAGAGTTGTTTTGAGAAAGAACTTCGGCAAGATTTTGGTCATCTGTATTATCAAGGTATGGGGTGAGATTAATTTCGGTTGCTGTGCCGTTATTGGTTATTTTCAAAGTGTTGCCTATAAGATTTAAATCTTGAATTTCATTCGTAATATCGCCGTCGTTTTCGCTTGTCAGGTAGCCTGCATCGTTGGTAAAAGCACTCACGGCTGTGGGTTTGTTGCTCAAATCGCTGTAGTTTCCGGAGAAATCGTCAGAGGCATCGGTGTCCCAACCTGTGAAAACGGGTTTGTTGGTAAGGTCGTTGTATGAACCGGAGAACA
>DYOJ01000903.1 GCA_020720705.1 Acetofilamentum sp. | reverse complement strand
GCAAAATGTGTTAGCGGTTTCGTAAATTATATTTTTCAAAATTATGATATTATTCGCATTCAAGCCTCCGTTTTGGATTGGAACAAAGCTTCGGCGCGCGTATTAGAAAAATCAGGCTTCAAATATGAAGGAAAATCTGAGAAAGCCTTTTTTAAGGATAACAAAACAGCAGACGAACATAGGTTTGCACTGATAAACCCAAATTCTGAAATATCGGTTTGAAAATAACCAACGTTCTCCGCCACCAGGAGTGTGTTGAAAATGAAGCTGCTCGGCAGAGTTTGCAACTCTGTCGCAGATTTCAGATAGATTTTATCTATCTTTGCACCGTGAGCAAACACTTTCTGGCAGGTATTTATTAATATGTATGCTCTATCGCGCGGCTTTGTACCTAATAGACATTTTTGAGGCTAAAAGTAGCCCAACGGCATACAAAAAGCTCATGTCCGGTGCCTTGTGTGATAGCGCGAGGGTGATTGATTAAAAAAAAATAAAGTCGAGTTAAATAATGGTTTCGATGGTTTGACCGTTTTTATCTACATGTCTGGCATACAAAATTTTATCAGTATATCCAATCCATATTTCAGAGGAATCGGTCAATTGGTAAACGTATATATGAATGCCACTTCCAATATCATCTAAAGGTTCACCAAATTGTGAAATAATAGAATCATAAGTCATGTCTGGTTTCAAATTATTCTCGAAATCGGAATATATAAATCCGTCTATTGTTGAATCGTTCTCCTTTGTACAAGACATAAAAACTACAAGAAAAAACACGAAAAAAAATACTTTAAATTTCATGATTTCAATATTTAATGATTTGTTTATAGATGCACTGTTTCTAAAAAAGTTGCGACAAAATCTGAAAATTCAATGTTTAAGCGTGTTTTCAATTAACATCTTATAATTCTATCCGCAGTTGAGGCGCGGGATTATTGGGGTTAAATTTAAGAATAAAATTTTGAATAGACTAAGTGGTTTGCCAAAAAATTGCGCA
>DYOJ01000902.1 GCA_020720705.1 Acetofilamentum sp. | reverse complement strand
TATAAGTTATCAATTTCTTCCTTTGATAGATTTGTCAGTCCCTGAATTTCTACGGTCGTTTTGCCGGTGTCTTTTAACGTTTTGGCTAATCCTAAAATTATCTTTTGGGTTTCGTTCAACGCTTTATCTTTTTCGTTCAACGCTTTGTCTTTTTCCTCCAAAGCTAAATCTCGTTTTTCGATTGCCAAATCTTTGTTTCTGATTTCGTCCACAAGGTCGTCTTCCAAGTCCATCGTTCGGCGTACATGAGGTTCGGAATTGGCTTTTACCAAACGGCGAATGATTTCCCTGAATTTTTCCGGAAAATCGTCATCGTTCAAGTTAAGTGCATGATAATCTTCTATATCTTTATTACTTTGGTCGAAAACGGCAAGGAGTTTTTCGATGTCGTTTCGGCGTTTTTCTTTCAAATACGGAATTTGGATGATAAAACTATCGTGGGTTAAACTTTCGGTAAATTCTGTTTTTTCTGTAATTAACTCATTAGTCGAGTTGTCAATGGTTTTTCGGTTTATTCTGATGACCGGTGCGTCTGTTTTGTAAAGTTTGTAGCCCAAAAAGTAGATGCTGATAATCGGCATGGCTTTCTCTTCGGGGTCGCCTTTGTCGTTTGTGCCCGTAAACGTGTTTTCTTTGGCAATGTATTGTTCGCCCAAATATCTGCGAAAGCGATGAATATCAGCGGGTAGCCTAATTTTTTGAAGTTCGATAATGACAACTTCTTTTTTCCCGGACTCGTCTAATAGTTCGGCAGAAAAATCTAAACGATGATTCGTTATTGTATTTTCGATATCGGTTCGTTTTTCCGTATCGCGGAACGATAAGGTCGCTACTTCTCTGCCTAAAATGGTGGACAGCACAAGTTTAGCTATCTTATTATCAGACATTAAGTATTTAAAAACAACATCGTATATCGGGTTTGCAATTTTTGTCATGTTTTTGTTTTTTTAGAAAATATTTTAATCAAATCTGCCCTATTTTGACCGTATTTAGTGCTTGT
>DYOJ01000219.1 GCA_020720705.1 Acetofilamentum sp. | reverse complement strand
TTTTTTTTGTAAAGAAAAATTGTTATATTTTGAAAATAACTTACTTTTGCGTGCCCGTTTGGGTTAAAATAAATGAGCAAATGATAAGGTTTATTCGTTTTAATAAGTTGATATTAAGTATCTTAACATATACAGTCGTTTCAAATTCGTGCAATAATACCCCAACAGATATGCCACCTTCCGCCGAGAAAAAGAAATACAACCGAATTATACACGGCGATACAGCCACCGACCATTACTATTGGTTGCGTGAGCGCGAGTCTGAAGAAGTCGCAGCATATTTGAATGCCGAAAATGAGTTTCTCAAAAGCAAGCTCTTGCATACGGAAGCTTTGCAGCGTAGGTTGTTAGACGAAATAACCGAGCGTATGAACCCTGACGACCAAAGCGTGCCGTATTTTGAAAATAATTACTGGCATTATTCGCGTTACGCGGCAGGAAAAGAACATCCGGTTTATTGCAGAAAAGTTCGACTTGATGCAGCGGAGGAAGTGCTGATTGATGTGAATAAAAATGCCGAAGGTTTGCCGTTTTACGAAATCGGCGACTATTCGCTTAGTCCTGATAATAATATTCTGGCTTTCAGTGAAGATACGCTCGGAAGACGACTGTACGCCATACGTTTGAGGAATCTCAAAACAGGGGCGTTCTATCCGGAAACCATCCAAAACACGGACGGCAACATTGTTTGGGCTAACGACAATAAAACCATTTTTTACACCCGAAAAGATGTTGAAACTTTGCGTGAGTATCAAATTCTGAAACACACTGTGGGGAAAAGTCCCGAAACAGATGTCGTTGTGTACGAAGAAACAGATGACGCATTTAATTCGTATGCTTATAAATCTAAGTCAGATAAATACATTTTCATCGGTTCGTATAGTTCGGAATCTACCGAGTACAGCTTTATCCCGGCGGATAAACCGGATACTGCGCCTAAAATTTTTGCCAAGCGTCAAAAAAATCTCGAATATTCCGTTGAGCATGCAAACGGCAATACATTTTTTGTTTTGCACAATCATCGTGCTAAAAATTTCAAACTTTCAACTGCGCTTGAGGGGAAAACAGATTTAAAATCGTGGACAGATTTTGTACCTTATGATTCGACTTTGTTTTTGGAAGATTTTGAGATATTTAAAAATCATGTCGTCATCAAAGAACGAAAATCAGGTTTGATTAAACTTCGGGTTGTTTCTGTCAAAGACAAAATTCAATATTATGCCGATTTGGGCGAAGAGGTGTACGAAGCTTGGATATCAGATAATTACGAACCCGATTCGGAGGTTTTGCGTTACGGATACAGTTCGCTCACAACACCGGCATCCGTAATTGATTATGATTTAAAAACAAAACAAAAAGTCATATTGAAACAACAATTTGCCGGTAAAACATTTTCATCCGCAAATTATGAAACAAAACGACTATATGCTACTGCCGCAGACGGAAAACAAATTCCGATTTCAATTTTGCATAAAAAAGGCTTGACGTTTGACGGAAAAAATCCGATGTTGGTTTATGGATACGGTTCCTACGGATACAGTTTGGATGTTCATTTCCAATCTTCGCTTATCAGTTTAATAGACAGAGGGTTCGTGTATGCGATTGCGCATGTACGAGGCGGGCAGGAGCTTGGACGAGAATGGTACGATGAAGGGAAATTATTGAAAAAACAAAATACCTTTACTGATTTTATTGCCTGCACCGATTATTTATGCGCTCAGGGCTATTCTAAACCCGAACTGACCTTTGCACAAGGAGGTAGTGCCGGAGGGTTGCTCGTGGGAGCCGTCTCCAATATTGCACCGGAAAAATACAGAGGAATTATTGCACAAGTACCTTTTGTAGATGTAGTTACAACAATGCTTGATGAAAGTATCCCGCTCACAACCGGCGAATTTGAAGAATGGGGAAATCCGAAAAATAAAACCTACTACCGATACATGCTTTCCTATTCTCCTTACGACAATGTGTCTGCAAAACCGTATCCTGCCATGTTTGTTACGGGCGGGTTGCACGATTCGCAGGTACAATATTGGGAGCCTGCCAAGTGGGTAGCTAAACTTCGAGATTACAACACAAGCTCAAATCCGATATATCTTTATACCGAAATGGATGCTGGGCACGGCGGAGCATCCGGGCGATACGAGCAATACAAAGAGACCGCTTTGATTTACGCTTTTATGCTTGATTTATTGGGAATTAACTAAGCAATCGTTTGAGATGGTCATTCAAATCCGAGTGTGTTATTTCGCCTTTTTTAACACGGATTATATCACGTAACAAGGACGCTTTTTCATAATCTTCTTCTTCTGCGGCTTCCGCCATTAATTTTTCGAGTTCGGCATAGTCCATGCCAATATGTCTTTCAACAAATTTCTCAAAAATATCATCTTCATCTTCGTTACTTTTCGGCGGCTCTTCATAAGGACGAAGTTTACCGTCTTCGTCAATAAAAACTGCTGCACGTTTCATAACTTCTTCATTTACAAAAATCGGACATTTGAACCTAATAGCAAGTGCAACGGCATCGGATGTGCGGGCATCTATTTTTACAATCGCTTCTTTGCGTTTGCATATCAGTTCTGAATAAAATATCCCCTCCTCTAAGCGTGTAATATTAATCTCTTGCAGTTCAATTCTGTATGCAGATGCCAAACTTAAAAATAAATCGTGAGTGAGCGGACGATAAGGTTTCAGACCTTCAAGTTGAATTGCAATGGCTTGTGCCTCATTGTTTCCGATAACAACAGGTAACCGTCTCGGTCCGTCCTCTTCCGAAAGGATAAGCACATAAGCACCCGACTGTGTTTGGGTGAACGAAAGACCGCTAATTGTGAGCTTAATTTTTTTCATGCCCGCTGTTATCAAATATTTTATGCAAAGTTACAAATTTTTGAATGAAAATAAAGTTATTTAATTGAAAAAATCTGTTCGTTATCTATAAGCGGAAAATTATTCATACGCAAATATACTCGCGCAACAGCGGTAACATCCTTTTCGCAATAGCGTGCAATTCGCTCAATATCATGGTCTTGCCAATATACTTTGCTTACCATGCTTCCGTCAATATCGTCTTTGGGGGTTGGGATATTAAAAATTGCAGTCAGTAAATTAAGAGACGTGTAATGTTTGTAATCGCCGAATTTCCAGAGTTCCATAGTGTCTAAGTGCGAAATTTCCCATGGCTTTTTACCGGCAATGTCCAAAAGTGAAGGTAATGTAATGCCGTGAATCAGCATACGCCTTGCAATAAACGGATAATCAAACTCTTTGCCGTTGTGCGCGCACAAAAATTTGTCGTTTGTATTGAATGATTTTATCAATAATTGACGGAACTCGTGCAAAATTTTACGTTCATCGTCTCCGAAAAAAGATTTCAGTCGTAGCTGTAATTGACCTTCGGTTTCGTTGAGAAAACCTACCGAAATACAGATAATTTTTCCGAATTCGGCATAGATTCCTGCGCGTTCGTATAGCGATTCACTCGTTTGTTGTTCGTCTTTAATCAAATAGCCGGCTTTTTTGTCCCAAAGTTTTTGCATCTCCGGCGTAAGTTGCTCATAAGTTGAATGTTGCGGCGCAGTTTCTATATCAAGAAATAATATTTTTGTAAGCGGAATATTTTGTGGCATAGCTTGATATTTTTAGTATTTGTTACTTTGAAACTTACTAAACTATTATCTGTATTTGTTATGATAAAGAATTGATATAACGAATATTACAGTCTGATATTTGAACTATCCGGTAAACTCAAGCAGAATAGATATACTGTTTACGGTTTAGAGTTGAGTGTTTATATTGCTTTAATATTAGATAATAAGTTACTTATTATGCTGAATATCTATATTTTACAAAAAACTCACTACTCACTACAAATTTCAATTAACTTTTGAGAAGTCTTTGTTCAATAATTGTGCGCAAAATATCAATTGCCACGGTGTTGTGTCCGCCTTGAGGCACAATGATGTCGGCGTATCGTTTGGTGGGTTCAATAAATTGGTTGTGCATCGGTTTGACGAGTTTTTCATATCGTTCCAATACTTTTTCAACGGTTCGTCCGCGTTCGATAATATCGCGCTGAATGACGCGGCACAGCCGGTCATCGTCGTCAGCCGATACAAATATTTTGATACTGCACAAATCCCGAAGCCGTTTACATGTAAAAATAAGGATACCTTCAACAATGATAACTTCGTGCGGCGGAACAGTAACTGTTTCTTCGGAACGAGTGCAGGTGAGGTAGGAATATATCGGGCGTTCAACACTTTTGCCGGATTTAAGCTCAATGATATGCTCAATAAGCAGGTCAAATTCAATGGCTTCGGGGTGGTCGAAGTTGATTTTTTGGCGTTCTTCAACCGGAATATGACTGTTGTCTTTGTAGTAAGAATCTTGTGAAATGACACTTACTTTATCCTGCGGGAGTTTTTCAATGATACGTTTAACAACCGTAGTTTTTCCGGAACCAGTACCTCCGGCAATTCCTATTACAAGCATGATACCAAATTTTTTTATGTATATTTTGGAAATCAAAAATAAACATATTATTTTAACCTTCAATTTTATTTACTCTAAATACAAAAATTATGATACGTCATATTGTCATGTTTAAGTTTGAAAATGCTGAAAATAAGCAAGATATGTCAGCATTTTGTTTGAATGTAAAATCAGAATTATTAGCCTTGCAAACAAAAATTCCTGAAATACTCACAATGGAGGTCGGTTTGAATATTGCGGCAGCCGGAAATGCTTTTGATTTGGTTTTAGTATCAGATTTTGAGAGTGTTACAGCTCTAAATGCTTATCGAATTCACCCCGAACATCTCATGGTTGTTGAGCTAATTAATCGGTATAAAACCGCTGCACACGTTGTGGATTACGAACTTTAAAAATAAGGGCTGTCCGAGAACAGCCCTTTGATTTATTTTCCGATAAAAAACTTGCTTTTACTTTTCTTTTCGAACATTACATACTGAAAACGGCTGATTTTTTTACTTTTCAGATTTGTTAAATATCAGATAATCTGCAAATTATCGCATTTTCACATTATCACATTATCACATTTTCACATTTTCAGTATAAAAGTGGTTAACGTTCACACTAA
>DYOJ01000901.1 GCA_020720705.1 Acetofilamentum sp. | reverse complement strand
CCTTTGGTATGAATCAAAATTTTGTAAACCACATCTGTTCGGTAGGATTTAATCCCTTTTAAATCGTGCACCATATTTCCAAAATAAATGGCTTGCGGATTGAGCTTATTTTCTTTAACATCTTCAAAAAGTATTTGAATGCCTTTGGATAAATCCGGGTTCATCCCTTTCGATTTAAAAATTTGCGGAAATCCGGCTTTATCATAATCGTTGAGCATCACATAGCCGCTGTCGGGGGCGATTGCATCGGAATACATTTTGAAGGGGAACGCAATATACTTATCGGCAAATTTGAATTCGAGAAAATCTAAAGAAAGTTCGCTGCCTTTAAATTTTTGTTCTATCCGTTTGATAACCTCGTTATCGGCATCGTAATACTTAACAGCAACCTTGAAATAGGTATCGGTGCGTTCGGTAATTTTAAATCTCAACGGCGTGTGAACCGTTTTAAGATGCTGAATATTGGCTTCGAGTTTTTCTATTTTTTTTTCCTGATTACAAGTCATCGTACCGAAAATAACGAACACAACAACGGTAAGCGCAACGAGTGAAAGCAGCCCGAGAATAATTTTTCGTTTCATGTGTACAGAATATATATTTGTCTGATAATTAAGTGCTTAACGGCTAAGAAATGTAAATTGAATCGGCGAATTTACGATACTTTTGTATCAATTTTGAACAACGATTCTTTAAAAGCACAAAAGTATCAAATTTGAATAATATTCGGCAAATAATGTTACAAGGATTTCAAATATTTTGTCAGTATTGAATGTTTTGTTTTATAAGAATTTTGACCTTAGTCCAAATTATTAAATTACAATATGTTACAATTATATACCACAGTAACAGTTTTTGACGATTAATATTCAGAAATTCAATATCTTACAAAAGACCTAAACGAATTATTGTAAGCCGGAGTTATGTTATTTGCAAAAAACTTTCTTATTTTTAATCTTCGTACAACCGAATTTACAGCATAATGTTTACTTTTGGCATCAAAG
>DYOJ01000900.1 GCA_020720705.1 Acetofilamentum sp. | reverse complement strand
ATCTCATATCTCATAAAAAATGAAACAAATCCAACATATTTTACTGATAATCATAGCTTTACTGCCCGTTTCGCTGAAAGCTGCGCCGCCCGATTGGAGCGTAAATCCGAGCATGTTTGCCTACAACATGACCATAACCGGCGCGATAAACATTTATTACACCCCCTCGGAAGATGCCGATGACATGATTGCGGCATTCGTGGGCGATGAATGTCGCGGAGTTGCACAGCCCGTGTATAAACCCGCAGTGGGCAGATACATTTGTTACCTCATGGTTTACAGCAATGCGGCAAGCGAAACCCTCACGTTCAAAGTTTACGATGCGTCCGGCGATGAAATTCGCGACATCGAAAAAACGATTACGTTTGAAGTAAACGGCATCATCGGCAACCTCGAAGCACCTTACATTTGGTCGAATCCGACATTAAGCAGCGAAGCATATATTTTAACATATAACATTCCGAACGAACTCCGCCAAACCGTTGAGGGATATAATATTACAGTTGAAATGCCCTACGGAACCGATTTTACGAATTTAGTTGCTGATTATACTACTTCACATTTAGCTTTGGTTAAAGTAAATAATGAGGTTCAGGAAACCGGAATTACTGCAAATAATTTTTCATCGCCTCTGAATTATTGGGTGCGTTCGGCTGATGAAACAGTTGTAAACAATTACACAATTGAAGCAATAGTAGGAAATTCTTTTCCCACAGATATTTCAATTACTTCCGATTCGATTATCGAATTAATGAAAATCGGGACGCAAGTCGGTATTTTGCAAACGGCTGATATTGACCCGGATACGCATACATACACACTTGTATCGGGCGATGGAGATACGGATAATTCGGCATTTACGATTTCGGGCGATACTTTGAAAAATGCAATTCGATTCGATTTTGAAACAAAAAATCTTTATTCGATACGAGTAAAATCCGATGATAATTTTGGCGGATATTTTGAAAAACTACTGAATGTCAGAATTATAGATTATTTTGAA
>DYOJ01000218.1 GCA_020720705.1 Acetofilamentum sp. | reverse complement strand
CCCCCTCTTTGAGTGGGTTAGGGGGAGTTACACAAAAGTCCACATTGCCGATTATCTTCGTAAAGTCGTAATTACCAAAGAAATCGAGTGCAATTTTATACTTTAATTCTTCTTCTCGGATAGTCAAATCATATAACATTCTGATTCCTAAATAGTGTTTGATTCAAAATTTTGATTATTTAGTTTTAATACCGTGAGCCAAAAAAACATGGTATTTTCTGCCTTCTTTGTCAATGGTATGCACTCTGTCGGTGGTAACATCGGTAAAGCCGGCTGTGCGCATCAATTCGGCAAAATTTTCCGGCTCAAATCCAAGATGAAACACACTTGACATGGCTTCTTCCGAGTGGAATGTGCCGTCTTCAGGTTCGAGGTCGGCGATGGCAAGTGAGCCGTTTTTTTTCAAAGCGGTAAAACACGAACTCAAAATATGTCGGGTGTCTTGAATATGGTGCACAGCCATACTCGAAACAATGACCTCAAATTTTTGAGTCGGTATTTCTTCGGTATCAGCATTAAATAATTGAATATCAACATTTTCAGCAAGAATATCTTTTGCTTTTTTTGCAAGCACTTCCAACATTCCGGCAGAATTGTCGAATGCCGTGATGTGTTTCACTAACGGCTGAATTTGAAACAACAGTAACCCGGTTCCGGCACCTAAATCGGCAACGGTTTGCTTGGTTGTAAATTTAATTTTTTTTGAAATGCCCTTAAAAATGCTCAGTGCCATTTTTTGTCGGCGTTGGGCTTCGTCCCACTCTTTGGCGATTTTATCGAAACGGTTCATGGTATTCATATTCGTTTACGAGCCAAAGATAAAGATAATTTTGAAATGCAAATATGCTTTTGCAGAAAATCAAATTTTAGTTTTTGCGGAAATTTAATATTTTTGCATTTTTAAAAGTAATGGTGCGAAAATTATCTGTATTTAGGCAAACATATTCGACCAAATTTCTCATTTTGAGTAGTTTGTTTCTATTGGTATCGCTCCTCCAAGCAATGTTTACCGAACTCGCCGGAGACGAAGCCTACTATTGGCGTTATGCACAAGATTTGGATTGGGGGTATTTCGACCATCCGCCTATGGTTGCCGTAATGATTAAACTTGGCGGTTTTCTCTTCGGCGGCGAACTTGGTGTTCGTTTTGTGGGGATACTTTTCGGAACAGCAAGCCTGTTTGTGTTGTGGTTGATGGTAGATAAACAGTTGAGAATTAAACCTTATGCCGTAGAATTGTATTTTCTGCTTTGGTTTTCTTTGCCTGTTTTTAATATTTACACTTTTATAATAGTTCCGGATTCTCCGTTGATTTTCTTTTCTATACTTTATCTATTTGTTTTACAGAGATTTATGACCAAACAAACACTTGGCATTACGCTTGTGTTGGCTTTGATTATGGCTTTGATGTTATATTCAAAATATCATGGTATAGTATTGATAATCATAACTTTGATTGCAAATCCGAAACTATTAAGTATGCCATATTTTTATTTGGCATCAATAGTGGGCGCATTATTGTTTGTGCCTCATTTGTTGTGGCAATACGAACATGATTTTGCAACTTTGAGGTATCATTTTATTGAACGAAATTCAAATTTCTCCTTCAAATTTATTGCCGAATATCCGCTTAATGTTTTATTGATTTTGAACCCGATTTTGACATTGATTTTTTTATTTAAAATATTTAAGCACAGAGAACCGTCTGAAAAAACTCTACGGTATGTATTTTGGGGTTTTATTTTATTTTTTGCATTTTCGGCATTAAAGAATCACATAGAACCACATTGGGTTGCAGTTTCGAGCATCCCGTTGCTACTGCTGTTATTCAAAATTTCCATCAACAATTCACGAGTATTAAAATCGGTAAAAAAAGCATCATTAGTGAGTATTGTTATCCTTTTAACAGCGAGATTTTTTTTGATATTTGATGTATTGCCGATAAAAACAGAATTTCACGGCGGCGAAGATTTCTCAAAGAGGTTACATTCTGTCTGTGGTGATACTGCTGTGGTGTTTATGGCCGGATATGATAAATCGGCACGTTATACATTTGATACAAAACAGATTGCAACAAGTCGCTCCTGCGTACATTTCAGGAAATCTCAATACGATTTTTGGGATATTGATGCCAAACTTTACGGAAAGCCCGTGGTGTTTTTGTCCGGTTACAAACTTGGATTTATCAATAACAGGATTAAATACGTAGGTACCGATTCGCTGTTTTTTTACAGATATAAGTATTATGTTCCGATACATAAATTGAGGCTGACAACGACCGGTTGTCCAAGAATTATCGAACAAATTACAGATTATGTTGCTGAATTACAGATATTTAACAATTACAATTTTGATATCGAAACTCAAATTGAAGAGATGCAAATCGGAGTGGATGCTGTTGTTTTTTTACCGGACGGAAGCAAGAAGTTATATCCTGTTGTATTTATGAATCCTTTGCCTGAAAAATTGCCCGCGGATAGTTCATCAACAGTATCCTGTAGTTTTTGCATTGATGATTTGGACCCGGGAGTTTATAAATTTGCGTTTTGTTTAAAAAACGGAAAAATGTATCCCAAAAAAGCCGATGAACAATTTGAAATAACTATAAAATAGTTGAAACCGATGAAAGCAGAAACTCAAAAATCATACACACAAGTGCCGATACTATTCGGATTGTTCTTGCTGATACTCAGTCCCACACTTTTTTCTGACGGGATGTTTATGGACGGACTTTATTATGCTGTCATATCCAGAAATATGGCAGAAGGAGTCGGGACTTTTTGGTCGCCTCGTTTTTCAGAAACCTTTAATTCGGTATTCAATGGGCATCCCCCATTGCAGTTAGGTTTACAAGCATTGTTATTTTATATTTTTGGAGATAGTATTTTTGTGGAGCGGTTTTATTCACTGTTTACCGGATTAGTTACACTATTGCTAATCAGAAAGATATGGGTTTTTGAGACAAAATCTCAAACCGATGCTTGGCTACCGGCTGTATCATGGCTGATGCTTCCGTTAGTAGCATGGGCATACTCGAACAATATGCTCGAAAATACAATGACGGTTTTTGTGTTATTCGCAATACTTTTTAGCTTGCAAAGTATTGAAAGGATGCGTTTTATGAATATATCACTCGCAGCAATTAGCCTTATCTTTGCATTTTTGACAAAAGGATTTACGGGTTTATTTCCGTTTGGGGTATTCTTTTTTGTTTGGTTAATCAAAAAAGAAATCACTTTCAAACGATTTGTGTTAGATACCGCTTTGATGTTTTTAATATTTGGTGCATCAGTGCTTTTGTTGTTCGGAATAAGTAAATCCGCAGGGAACTATATTTTGAATTATATTGATATTCAAGTAGTTGATTCTATTGAAACGGCTAAAACCGTAGGCTCTCGCTTTGCGATATTAGGGGCATTTCTTGGGCAAATTATTCCGCATTTTGCGGTATTAGCTGTGATATTTATCATACGAAAAATCAGACGAAAATCACTCCAATTTTCAAAAGAGACCTTTAAGAAATTTTTGTTTTGGTTTCTCATCGGACTATCGGGTACGTTACCAATGATGATTAGTTTGAAACAACGAGATTTTTACTTGATTACAACTTTACCGATGTATGCCCTTGCGTTTGCCTATATTTTCAAACCGTATATTTCCGAAATTCGTTTAAGTCTGAAAATGAAGAAAATAACAGTCTTTTTGGGCATATTTATTTTGGCAGTCAGCATTGGTTTAAGTTTTTATTTTTCGGGAAAAGTCGGTCGGGATAAAGTCCAGATTTCAGATATAAAAACGATTTGTGAACAGGTACCGGAAGGTGAAATAATTTCAATTTGTCCGGAATTACGAACCAATTGGTCAATGTACGGATATTTGCAACGCTACGGAAAAATAAATGCCGAAGTATCCGATAAAAACCGGATATTAATAGGAGAAAACCCATGTTACAGTTCATATACAGAAATTCTGAGCGGAAATTTCAGATATAAAATCTATGAAAAAAACACGAATAATCCGATAAATCCATGAAAGTGAAAACCGCTGTTGTTATCTTGAATTGGAACGGAGAACAGTTTTTGAAACAATTCTTACCTTCCGTTGTGAATTTTTCGCAAGGTATTGAAGTTCAAATATTTGTGGCAGATAACGGCTCTACCGATAATTCCGTGCAATTTTTAAAAGCAGACTATCCGGAAATAAAAGTGATAGAGTTTGACAAAAATTACGGTTTCACCGGTGGGTACAATAAAGCACTGTATCAAATTGACGCACAATATTTTGTATTACTTAATTCAGATATTGAAGTTACCGAGAATTGGTTGTCTCGTCCGATAGAGCTTTTTGATTCGGATATCCAAATTGCAGCAATTGCACCGAAAATAAAGTCCTATCACGACAAAACAAAATTTGAATATGCCGGAGCAGCCGGCGGTTTTGTGGACAAATACGGATATCCGTATTGCCGAGGACGCATACTCGGTGATATTGAATATGATAGCGGGCAATATGATGACGAATGTGAAATCGGGTGGGCGAGTGGTGCCTGTTTATTTGTGCGTGCAGATTTGTATAAATCCGTCGGCGGTTTGGACGATGATTTTTTTGCGCACATGGAAGAAATTGATTTGTGTTTGCGCTTAAAATCCTTAGGCAATAAGATATATTACACACACAAATCCGAAGTATTTCATGTCGGAGGCGGAACCTTGCCGAATAACAATCCGCGTAAATTGTTTTTAAACTACAGAAATAATTTGTTGCTGCTTTATAAAAATTTGCCTCCGAAATCAAGATTTTTAACTATTTTTACACGTTTAATTTTGGACGGCATTTCCGCAATCATTTATTTTGCAAAAGGGAAATTTGGTTTTTTTAATGTAGTATGGCGTGCACATTTTGCATTTTATGCATTGATTCCGAAATTCAACAAAAAAAGACAAAATTCCGAAAATAAAGGCGTATCTCTTAACAAAAGTTTGAAATACAGTTTGTTGTGGAATTATTATGTTAAGAAAAACAGAACTTTTAAAAATTTACAATAACTCAGAAAATTACGAAATAAATATTAATCCACATGTCCGACAGCCTTGTTGTAACACCCACCTATAACGAAA
>DYOJ01000217.1 GCA_020720705.1 Acetofilamentum sp. | reverse complement strand
GTTTTGCGTTCGGGTTTCATTCGGAAAACGGTGATACACATATCGGGGCATACTAACGAACAGCTCGTGCAGCCTGTGCAGTCGTAGTGGTTTGCAGGAAAAGCATAATTGTATCCTTTTCCGTTTACATGTTCGTTGAGTTGGATAACTTGGGTGGGGCAGGCTACGACACAAACGCTGCAACCCTTGCAACGTTCTTTGTCAATAATAATTGCGCCTCTGACTTTTGCCATATTATAGATGTTATTGGTGATACATTAACTAAATTTCATCAAAAGTAAATAATTTCAAACGATTTCGGAATTTTTTAACATAGTTTTGGAGTCTAATTTTTCTGTTTTGAAACATAATATTTACTTCTTGTTTTGCAACTGGTTATCAATCATGTGTTTTGGAAATAAAAATATCGGACTAAAAAAGTCCGATATTTTTAAATTCAACCATGAATCTTATTTTTTTGGGCGGTTTACGACTATATAAAACGGTGTCATTTTACGATATTCTCCATCCTCTGCTTCCGGGTAGTAAAAAACGGGAATGATGCTGCGCACGATTTTTTGAAGTTGCAAAGTCTCTGTGTTTAAATACCAATCTTCCTCAAAAATTAAAGATTTGATATTGTCGCTGTTAACTGAAATTGGGGAGAGTTGGAGGGTTAGTTCGCCGATGTCGGAGTTTATAGTTTCGATTAAGATTGAGTCTGCGACCAATTTTCCATTAAATTGTTCGATATTTAATGCGGATTTTGTTTCGGTATCGAACGCTGTTATTTTGCCTGTCAAGATATCTTCCATGATAATATCTTTGAATTTCTGTGTTGAAAATTGGTTGTAAAACAGGGGTTTATCATTTTCGAAGTCTGCCGATAAACTTTCGGTAAATCTGTAGTAATCATCGTAACCGACTTCATATTTCAGACTTTTGATGTGTTTCATATCGCTCGGATTGAGGGTTTCGGGATGGTTGAGCACAAATCCGTTAAGTTTATGGCGAGGGTCATCGTTTTTGAGATATTTCGAAAATAAGGCATAAGCAAACACTTCTTTTGTAAACGTATAGGCTTCGGCATCGAAATACCAAGTTTCATGAGTTTGAATGCCAACGGTTTTACCTTCAACAAGTTCATCTCCTTCTGTGAATTTCGCTTTCACTTCGTTTTTAGGTATCAGTTTGTAATCTTTTTCGGAAAAATTGCGATTCAAGGTACTAATATCTGTGTTGTGCAAAGGTATTTCGCCGTTTTCAGCTTTTGAGCGATATACTTTTGCCCAATCAAAAATGAATTTTTCGTTTTGTTCAAATGCAAAAAAATCCGGAAAAATCATGTTACTTTCGATGTCGGATTTTTCAAAAAGCGGCAGTACGTTTATGAAAGGTTTTGGTTCAAATTGTTTTGGGTCAATGGTGTTGAAAAAAACAGCAAAAACTATTGACTTTTTGGGCGAAGTCATTTCAAAGTCGTCATCGGTATAGCTTATTCTCACGGGTGCTACACCTACAATTTCTTTAAAAATGTGCATTGAAACCGTGTCAATTGACCATTCTTCGATGAAAATGAGTGATTTAATCTCGCTTTCATTCATTAATCGTTTTGCAATAATCGGAATCAGTTCACCGGTTTCAGGGTCAATATCATAGATGGTGTCAGTGCGTTCGCCCATTCGTTCCAAAATTTCGGACGGAGACAAGCGCAATCCCGTTTGAAAATCATAAGCCGGTTTTGTGTTTGTAAGAACTGCATCAAATATGTTTGAGCGTAGTTTTTCGCGGGCAAACCTGTTTAAGTAGGGTGCTTCGAGGTTCTCTTTAAATCTGTCGTCGAAAGGTTCAATAGGTTCACCCAAAGAGACTTCGTATTTTATTTGTTTAAGTTTAACGGCATTCCTTTTCACTTTTTCAGCCTTTCTTTCGTGTTTAAATTCTTCGGGCAAAATATATGCGGTTTTCTTAAACAAAGGGCCGGTGTAATCCCAATCGTCTCCGTGCTGATATCTCCTAATGACAGCATAAGCTTCGGTTTGTTTATTAAGTTTAAAGTTTTGCTCATCCAAACTCCAATTGTCAAAACTTAACAATCCGCTTAATTCGGAGGCTTCTCCTTCTCGGAAAAAGGCAACGTTCACTGTTTCTCCGGAATTTTCATCGTATATCAAAACGGTATCTGTTCCTATTCCGATGTCGGATTTTATTTCGGAGATTTTTTTTATCGGCGGCATAGATTTGTAGAGCGGATACGGATTGTAGTCAGCATAATAGGTTTTGGTGCTGTCGGTTAATCGGCGCATAAAAAACTCTGAAATATCAAAGTCTGAAATATTATTTGTTGCGAAATACAAATCGTTATTTAAAGATTCGGGTGAAAAATATTCGGCAATAAGCGGTATATGATTTTCAATGGTTAATTTATTTCTAATCAATCCGTTACCTGTAAATAATTCCGGTTTTATACCGATTGCAATTGCAATTCTTCTTTTAGTGTCGTCTCTGTAATAATTTTGTGCAACGATATCGGCGGGGCTTTGTCCTTGTTTGTTTTTGAGATGTGGGTCGGCTCCTGCGGAGCGCAAAAGCGACAGCAATTCATAGTTCGGATGTTCGGAGTTTAATGCGGTATGTAACGGAGTTTCTGCTTTGGTGTTTTGGCTGTTCACGCCGGCTCCTGTTGCAAGTAATGTTTGTAATGTTTTAACATCATCGTTTTTGACTGCAAAATGTAAAGGTGTGTTTTTTTCTGAATCCGAGATATTTACTATCACGTTTTTTTCAATCAGTTTTGAAAACAACAGATTTTTCCCGTTCAGCATGGCATATTCCAACGCAGATTTCCCTCCTGAATTTTTTTGATTCGGATTTGCTCCGTGGTCTAACAAAATAAGCATCGTTTTTTCCTGATTCTGTTCAAAAGCACATTGGAACGGTGTGGGTCCGGAGTTGGTGTTGTCTGCGGGGTTGTAGCTCTGTGCATCTGCCGGGAGTTTTTGTTCGTCCAACAAATAAGTAAGCACTTGATTGTTACCTGTATATGCCGCCGCCGCTGTGTATGAGCCTGCATAAGGCAATGCCGGGTTGTTTGTGGCGAAAAAGATGGTTTCTTTCGGTTTTGCACCGTTTTTAATGAGCGTTTGACTGATAATCAAGCTGTTCACGTGTTGGGATACTATTGCGTTCAGCAACGGAGTAGCTCCGGCATTGTTTTTCGCGGAAACATTGGCTGAGTGTTCAATCAGAACGTTTGTTGTTTGAACTGCTCCGGAACTTGCCGCGATATGAAGTGCTGTGTTTCCTTGCGAATCTGTTGCGTCAATGTTTTTTGTTTTTTGGATAAGTGTCTGTAATATTGAAGTATTGTTACGTTTTGCTGCCGACATGATTGGGGTTTTGCCTTCGGAATTTTGCTTATCAACATCGGCTCCGGCAGCAAGAGCATAACTTGCGAGTCTTTGGTCGTAGGTTTCGGCGGCATTAAATAGGGCATCATTCGGATTTGCTCCGCGTTTGAAAAGCAGCGGCAATATTGTATCGGCATTTAAAGCTTGGGACGCAAAATGAGTTGCTTCTCCGGCGTTTATGTTTGCTCCTTTATCAAGCAGATATTCAATTATTTCAGGCTTAACTCTACGGGGTTCCCAGTTACGCCAACTTTTTCCGCATGCCCAATCCGGCGGACGATACTCCTCAATATCAGGGTTGAGTTCGGCTCCGGCTTCGACTAAGATTTTGACCAATTCAAAACTTTGTTTGTCAGCGGCATAGCAGAGTGGGGTGGAAGGAATATTTGTTCCGAATTTATTTAAAATTACTTGTAACAGTTTTTTATTTTCCGTATCAATCGTAATGTCCATCATGTTTAAGAAATCGGGGTTTACGTCTGCACCTTTTTCTATCAAATAGGTTGTCAATTCTTCGGCATCGGTTTGTCGTCTGACAACCATAAAAATGGGTGTATGTCCGTTTTCATCAGGTACATTAACAGAGTCGGGATGTGCTATAACGTATTTTTTCACCTCTTCGGCTTTGCCGTACGTGCAATAAAATATTAAATCTAAATATGGTTTTTCCAAAAACGAAACATAAGGCGAGCCGCTGTATTGCTCACGAGCAAGTTCTAAGGCTGTCTTTCCGTCTTTGTCTTTTATGTCAAATTTTGCACCGTAATAAAACAACAGTTTAAAGAATGTCTGATTGTATGAATTTGAAACGGCAACATGAGCCGGTGTTTGCCCGTATTCGTTTTGTGCGTTTGGGTTTGCTCCGATTTTCAACAATGAATCGGTGTAATATTCATTTGCCCCCCAATAGTATTCAGCTTGTTCAAATAATGCGATTGTATTTTTATCTGATTGTCCGTAAATTATTTGGGTGATTCCAAAAGTTATCAACAATATCAATGTAAAAGAAAATCTAATCACTCGCATAAGAACATATTTTTATGTTAAAAAATCGGATAAAAATACAACTATTCAGGACAAATCGGATATTTTTATTGACTAATAATTACCATTGACAAACTAAATGTGCACTTTCACAACATTGTTCGTTTTTTTACTATATCTGTTCGTTTTTTATTTCTTAATATTGCATGATTTTTTAAAGCAAGCAATTATGAATAGGTTTTTCAATTGGCACTCTAATTTAGACACAGGGATTAAAGACATTGATGTTCAACATCGGCAACTCGTTGATTATATTGATGAACTTTACCAAGCCGTAATGTCGTCTGATATTGACGCAGCTTCAAAAGTGAAGCAAGTTGTCGGCAAAATGTATGTGTATGCTGCAACGCATCTTACAGACGAGGAGGAATTGTTGAAACGAATAAATTATCCTACTCCGGATTTTGACAAACATATTGCCGAACATGACAAGTTTCGTGCAAAAATGCGCGATTTTGAATATTCAGTCCAAAACGGCTATCCGGTTACATTTCAGGTTGTTCAGTTTCTGAAAGATTGGCTCACCGACCATATCAAGCAAACAGACATGGGCTATGCCGAATTTATGAAACAAAACAAACTGATGTAAACGTTCAAACCTATATTTTAACTTATATTATTCATAAAAAAACTCTGCACTTATCAGGTGTTTTCACCTGATATTTAAGGCTTTGAGGTGAAAACAC
>DYOJ01000216.1 GCA_020720705.1 Acetofilamentum sp. | reverse complement strand
TTATGAGTTCATAATTTATATCTATTTGATATTCAATATTCTGAAAACTGTTTATTGTCGCATGATATTTTTGCGGTTAGGTGCATCGCACGTTTAAAGTGCGTTGCAACGATGTCCGCCCAATGAGTCTGTCAGATATTTTCACCTGACAGACACTGCGATTTAAGGTTGAAACCTCAAATGTGCTCTAAAATTTCACAAGTCCGATTTACTAAGTGACCGGACAAATTTAATTGTATATTCAAATTTTGTAATTTATTGAATTAAATATTTTCAAATTTTCAAATTTGCTCATTACTTATTTTGCCCTGTCCTCTTCAATAAATTTCAAAAGTTCGTTTACCGCATCGGCTTCAGGGATATTCTTTTTCACAATTGTTTGACCTTTATAGAGGTTGATTTTTGCTTTGCCGGCACCAACATAACCGTAATCTGCATCTGCCATTTCGCCCGGTCCGTTTACGATGCAACCCATTACTGCGATTTTTACACCGGTCAAATGCGATGTTGCCGCTTTAACTTTTGCAACAGTACTTTCCAAATCAAACAAAGTTCGTCCGCACGAAGGACAAGAGATGTATTCCGTACGCGTGATACGAGCACGAACAGCTTGCAATATTCCGAAAGCAATATGTTCTGTTTCCGTTGCGCTTGCCTTGTCTGATTTCAACCAAATACCGTCTCCGAAACCGTCCGTGAACAATGCCCCAAATTCCAAAGCAGCTTTAATGAGGTTCGACTCCGACAAATCGGGATAGGTATGTTTAAGAATTACAGGGTTTTGCAAATTATGAGATTCGAGATAAAAGAAAAACGAACGTGCAAAATGCACCGGTGATGCAGAACTGTCGGTATCTAAAATAATCACAACATCGGGAAGCCGATTCAATTTTTCCAAATTTGATTCTGTACATATTGGTTCCGAAACTTCAATAAATTTTGAATTTCCGTGTTCTTCCGATTCAGACAGTTTGATAATTTGCAAGGCTGTTGGGTTTTCTTTAGTGCTGACAATCAAAGTATCTGATGTTGAAATATAATCGGCAACATCTGTTTTTTTTATCCCTTTTTCATTCAATAAAGGTTCTTTTCCGGAAATAATAACCGCCGGAACATTGTCTTCACCGATATTCAGCACGGCACGAGTTTTTCGTTTTCGATATTTGAAAAAGCGAGAAACCTCAGCCTGTTCGGACAGTTGCGGTTTATAATTTTTAAATTCCGGATTGTCGAGATATTCGGCAATCGCTCGAGCTACGGGCAGTTCTTTTTCCGGTGCTTCGGTGAGCGACACACGAATGGTGTCTCCGATACCGTCCAGAAGGAGCGTGCCGATGCCAATGGCTGATTTTATGCGACCTTCGGTATCGTTGCCGGCTTCAGTTACGCCTAAGTGCAAGGGAAAATGCAGCTGCTCTTCGTGCATTTTTACAACAAGCAGACGAACAGCTTGTATCATCACAATCGGGTTACTTGCCTTCATGGAAATTACGACCTCGAAATAATTTTCCGAAACACATATTCGCAAAAATTCCATAACCGACTCCACCATGCCTTCGGGAGTATCGCCGTATCGGCTCATAATGCGGTCGGACAGGGAGCCGTGATTTGTGCCCACACGCATAGCCGTTCCGTTGTCTTTGCATATTTGAATCAGTGGTACAAAACGTTCGCGTATTCGTTCAACTTCGTTACGATATTCTTCATCAGTATATTCGAGTGCTTTAAACCGCTTTTTGTCCACATAATTTCCCGGATTGATACGCACCTTGTCGCAACTGCGAGCGGCGGCTTCGGCAACAGCGGCATTAAAATGCACATCGGCAATTAAGGGCACTTTGTATCCTAAGTCGGCGAGTGCGCGTTTATATTTTGCAAGCAATTCGGCTTCAGCAATCGTAGGCGTGGTAATTCGCACAAGCTCGGCTCCGGCATCAGCCATTCGAATTATTTGTGCCAAAGTAGCTTCAAAATCAAGCGTATCAGTATTGGTCATACTTTGTAAACGCACGGGATTTGCCCCGCCAAGCGAACAGTTGCCTATATTTACAACCGAGGCATTACGGCGATTGTATGAAGTGAGTGATTGAGTAAACATATTTTAATTTATATTTGGTTCAAATTTTTTAGAGAAATCAAAAATTTCAGCGTATCCACATCGTCGGCGTAGTCCCAAAGTTCGGGGTGTTGGGTTATTATTCACTTTATATTTCTTTTAAGAACTCTTCATACATCTTTTTAGTGATATTCCGTGTGGATTCGGGTAGCCTTTCAATAATAAATTTATCAAAATACTTTAAAATAAACAAATTGAATAAAGATAACGGTTCTTTTGGGTATGCATTCAATAAAGATTTTTTTAATATTGAATATAAAGTATTTTCCAAATCGAATTTATTTTTGGAAGTTATATACGAGTAGAATGCTTCTGAAATGTCTCGAAGAATTGATTCAATAATTCTTTTCCTGTCGCGTAGTTTTGAGCGTGAATTTAATTTGTAAATTTCAATTGTTATTCGACCTGAATCTGTTCTGCCTGAAACAGTTCCATCCCGCAGATAACGGAAGTGTTTTTCGGGAAATTCTTCAAACTCCGGATTTATAAGATAGGGTTCTTCGGTCGTTTGTAATTTATGAAAATCATAAGCAACAGGATGCGAGAAGTTCGTTATACGTGCTATTACATTGAAAATAGGAAAATGATTGCTTTTATATCTGTTGCAGTTACTGCACAGCGGCATTAAGTTGCTCCATTCGTATGTAAGCCAACCGTATCCAGAATGTTTATCATTCGGGTCCGAACATGTACGTGGTTTTATCGGACGGTAGTGGTCAACTTCCAAATCTATGCCTATGCTGCGTTCGCAAACAGCGCACTTAAAATTATACAGTTTTTCTAATTCATCAATGACAGTCCCGCGATAACATTTCGAGTCTGCTTTATGTTTCGGATTTACAGAGGCATCTGCTTTTATCTTATTCCATTTAGAGTCCATCAAATCTTTGGGTGGAGACGATAAGTTTTTAGAGATATGTATCATGTGCCTCTTTTTAGATGTTGTCCAACAAGTCAGAAGGTAAGTATTCCGAATTCAGCATTCTTCGAATTTCCTCTCGTTTTTTGATTTCCTGAAAAGTTTCATCAGAATATGTTGAATCAAGACTATCTTCAGTCAGGTAAACATTTTCAATTTCTTCAAGACCGAATATATCAGATGAAAGTAATTGATTAGGTGTAAGTTTGAGTAAATCAGCTTCGACTTTTTTCAATCGTTTCACCGATATGTCTCCATCATCATCACGTTGCACATTCAGAATTACAGTTTGCTCCGGCGGCGCACCGAGCAAGGGAATCGGGCTGTGGGTTGAAACGATGAACTGTATATTCGGGAAAACATCCGTAAGTGTTTTTACTAAACTACGTTGCCATTTTGGGTGCAAGTGTAAATCGAATTCGTCAATAAAAACCAGACCCGTCAGTTGTTTTGCATCTTTGACATTAGGCTGTTGCGTTCGGAGACGTAGTATCATATCTCCGAACATCGAAATTATACTTCGGTAACCCGAAGCAAGTTTTTCGACAGAAATCCAATTGTCTTGATGTGATTTCGTTTCGTGATATAGCAATTCGTATTCCCCGTTGGATTCTGAAACTTTTAAAGAATCTATATACGGATTAAGAAGTGCCAAGAGGATATTCCTAAAATTTTCATATAAATTGTGATTATCAACCTTATTGTACCACACTATCAATTCTTCTTCAATGTCAAGTAATTCATTGTCGAATCCAAAAATATTTACAGTTCTCGGAACGCGTTTTTTGCCTGTTTGCAGCCTGGACGGACCGTAAGCCGCAAAATTTTCAAATTTTATTTGATACTCTTTACAGTCATTGACACTTTTATATTTCCCGATTCTGTTTATTAGGACAGAATCTTTGTTTTTTAGTGCAACGTATCCTTCTTTGAACGAACCGCTTTTGTCCAAATTCCAAAAACCTTCTTTGTCGCCGTACAGAAGTATAATAATTGCCTGTAAGACAGATGATTTGCCAAATCCGTTTTCCCCCGTCAGGACAATCCATCGCGTATCGGGTTCTATTTTTTCGATTACAACCTCGGATATACCTTGGTAACCGCTTATGTAGATTTCTCGTAAACTATATGGTAACGCGTTTTCGGGATGAGCGGCTTCGGCAACTGCAACTGAATCCTGAATCGCATAGAATTGATATACAGCTTCTTCTCGTCGTTTTTCCAACGCTGTTAACGGAGGAGCCATTATCGGATTTTTATATAGATTGATTGATCCTACTGCGTTAATTTTGTATGATAAATAATCTGGGTCAGAATCAAGAATATATAGAGCCGAACCCTCAAGATCTGATTCTATAAGATAAGTTTTGGGGATAATTTTTATGTTATTTTCTGAAAAGTTGAACTCGTAACGTTTGGAGCTTCCCATGTCACCGTTTTCTCCCGAATAATTAAACAATCCATCCGGTAGTTGTTCTATTTTATTTTTTGACAAATCCAATAGTCTCAGGTCATTAAGTTCAAGGATTGCTTCATCTACACTTGTAAGTTGATTTGAAGATAAATTCAAATATTCAATTTCATGAAAAAGATAGACTTCATACGGAATCTCGTTCAGTCCAGCGTTATTTATTTTTAGAGCTTTCAGTATTTTGGATCCCGCCTCCATTTTAACGTAATACGTGAAGTTTTCAATCGTTTCTGAAAAGTGATTGATATATTCATTTGGTGTAAGTATTTTTTCGGTAAGTTTTATTCCGATTTTTTGCAATTTTGAAATGAGAAGATTTATTTTGGGAGTATCATCGCGCATAATAGAATGATTTTGATTGCAAATTTACAATTTTTTCAAATAACTTTACAGTTTGATTTAAATTCAATATTGTATTATAATTCTGTCAAAAATTTCAACGTATCCACATCGTCGGCGTAGTCCCAACGTTCGGGGTGTTGGTTATTTCCCAAAAGGATTGACAATTGATAAACTATTTTCAAAGATTTGGTTGTTTTGCAAATCTTCCGACACGAATTTTTGGCATATATTTGTATCAAAAAAGACTTTATTTGCGGTCATAAATTTCATCTCGGTCAAAC
>DYOJ01000899.1 GCA_020720705.1 Acetofilamentum sp. | reverse complement strand
AAATTGGAACAAACAAACAGACATATCACCCCGCAGGATTTGCAAGCAGAAGGAAAATTAAGACCGGATTCGTTTACGCAGTTCGCAGGTCAGCCGACTTTGGTCGAAAATCTGAAAATTTTTGTTCAGGCAGCCAAAATGCGCGGCGAATCGCTCGACCATGTCCTTCTGCACGGTCCGCCCGGCTTAGGAAAAACTACGTTGTCGAACATCATTGCCAAAGAATTGGGCGTGGATATGAAAATTACTTCCGGTCCGGTTTTGGATAAACCCGGCGACCTTGCCGGTTTGCTCACAAATTTGAACGATAACGATGTTCTGTTTATTGATGAAATTCACAGACTTAGCCCCGTGGTGGAAGAATATTTGTATTCCGCCATGGAAGATTTTACCATAGACATTTTGCTCGACAAAGGTCCGGCAGCTCGCTCTATCCAATTGACCTTGAATAAGTTTACGCTCGTAGGTGCGACAACACGTGCCGGCTTGTTGACGTCGCCTTTGCGTGCAAGGTTCGGTATAAAATTTTTATTAGAATATTATTCTGTCGAAGTATTGACACAAATTATCAAACGTTCTTCCTCTATATTGAACGTTCAAATTGTTCATGAAGCGGCTGTTGAAATTGCAACTCGCAGCCGTGGAACGCCGCGTATTGCAAATGCCTTATTGCGACGCGTACGTGATTTTGCTCAAGTTAAAGGTTCCGGAAATATTGATACCGAGATTGCTACTTTCGCGCTTGATGCTCTGAATATTGATAAAAAAGGTTTGGACGAAATGGACAATAAAATCCTTAACACGCTGATTGACAAATTTAACGGAGGTCCTGTGGGGTTGAATACGATTGCTACAGCTGTGGGTGAAGATGCAGGCACAATTGAAGAGGTTTACGAACCGTATTTGATTATGGAAGGCTTGCTGAATCGCACCCCGCGCGGGCGAATGGTTACGGACAACGCCTACAAACATTTGCGAAAATCCAAACCCACAAGTCAGAATATTTT
>DYOJ01000898.1 GCA_020720705.1 Acetofilamentum sp. | reverse complement strand
GAGAATAGGTCGGGCTTAAGACCAATTTGAGCCCAGGGCCCGGGGAGGGTTACTATGGAGAAAAGTAAAAACAGGGAAAATATACGCGGGCTCATTTATGACTCCTTCATCTCAACAAAATATAAATCAATTTATATAATATCACGATTTCAAGTTTCCTTTTTCGTTTCGCCGAAGGCGTCCGCCCAAAGCTGTTTTAACCTGCGAGCCGTAAATGGCACACGGTTTTGCGCGCCGTTTAGGCGCAATTGCAAAACCTGTGACATAGGCGAGTCAGGTTGAAGGCGTTGTTAGATGATACGAATTTCTATTCTTTTGCCTACTGCTGATGCAAATTTTTCTAGTGTTGATAGTTTAATATCTTCTGCATGGTTTTCTATTCTTGAAATATTAGCTTTTTTAGTCTTAATTTTATTTGCTATCTCTTCTTGAGTCATACCAGCTGTTAATCTTGCTTCTTTTAATAAAACACCAATTTTGAATTCAGTATATCCAGATTCAAACCCATTAGAAAAGTCGGGATTCTTTTTGAGATTTGTAATTAGTTTTTCAAGCGCTTTCATTTTTCCTCCAAAAATTCATTCATATACTTCACAGCTAGTTCAATTTCCTTCATAGGAGTTTTTTGACTTTTCTTATTAAATCCCGAAGTTAATACTATGAGATTTGATTCTGCTTCAAAAAAGAAAATTCTAAACGACTTTTCAGAAAAAGTAGTCCTGAGTTCCCATAGCTTATCTACACCTACGATTTTTTTGAAATGTGGCTCCTTAAACGGAAAACCATCTTCAATTAATTTCAAGCCCCAAACTATTTTCTGTTGTTCTTTAGGTTCACATGTCAAAATAAAATCTTCTACAGGGCATTTACCATTTTTTAGCTCGAATAACAAAACTTGTCTTTTCACACTCACATGTTATCATACACGATAACAAAAGTCAAGGATTTTTCCATCCTGCCCGGAGCGTCCATCCAACATTTGCTTAACTTGCGAGCCGTTAAATGGC
>DYOJ01000215.1 GCA_020720705.1 Acetofilamentum sp. | reverse complement strand
TATGAAGTAATAGTTTTTCGGATGAATATAAAATTGGTGGCTCAGATATATTTTGTTGATATTTTTTCGTTAATATTGCAAAAATAAGTTTGGTTGATACTTGATAACCATTTTTTTATTTCTGTTATTTTCAATCTAAAAAAAAGATACAAACAAATGAAGATGTTAAGAATTTACGGCACTGCACTAATGGCGATGTTGTTTTTATGGGCTTGCGAAGCCGAAGTTGCGCCGGACAACACAGACGTTGCGAATGAAATCGAAGGTGTTTGGCGTTGCGAACGTAACGACGGGCAATTTACGGAAGAATATGATGTTACGATTAAAAAAATCGGAACCGGGAAAATACAAATAGATAATTTCCACAACTTTTCGGAACCGGCAACAGTGATTGTTTATGAAGACAATACACTACAATTGGAACGCCAAACCATATCCGGCACTTCGTTTGAGGGCGCGGGCAAAGTGGCTTCGAGTTTTCAAAGTATGACTTTGGATTATACAGCTACCGATACCGAAGGTACCATAAACGTAACCACCTCATACTCACTTGGAACAATCTCCAAAAAAGTGCAATAATTTCTGTTCCGATATACAGTTTTTAAAAAACAAGGAGTAAGCCGACCGGAAAATAATTCGGTCGGCTCGCTTTGTTTGAAGTCAATCCTATTTTGACGTTTCCATATCCTTACGGAAGATGGAAAGTCGTAATCAGACCTGTATGGACTAAACTGCTACCAAATATTTTGTTGCACCTTTGAGGTGTTTTCACCTCAAAGCCTTTAATTTCAGATGAAAACACCTGAAATGTGCAGAATACAATCTTAATACCGGTTTGGTATTATTCGTCTGTAGAACAATGCAGCGTCATCACACTTATGACAAAGCATTAGTCTTGAACTACACCTAACATTGTGAGGCTGATTCGTTTACGAGGGATATCAAGTTCGTAAATTTTAACATTTACGTATTTGTGGATGCTCAATACCTCGCCCGGATGTTTGATAAATCTGTTCGATATTTGGGAGATATGGAGCAAGGCATCTTCTTTGACTCCGATGTCCACAAAGGCTCCGAACGCGGTTATATTTGTAACAATTCCCGGCACTTGCATTCCGAGACTGAGGTCTGATATTTCGCGCACACCTTCGGCAAATTCAAACGGTTTAATTTTCGGGCGCGGGTCTCGTCCGGGTTTTTCGAGTTCTGATAAAATATCAAGCAGTGTCGGTAACCCGATTTCGGGAGTGAGGTATTTTTCGGGAATAATTTGTTTACGAACTGCCGCTGTAGAAATCAATTCAGCTATCTCGACTTTCAAATCTTTAGCCATTTTTTCTACAATCGGATATGCTTCAGGGTGAACGGCTGTGTTGTCGAGCGGATTTTTTCCGTTTCGAATACGCAAAAAACCGGCAGCCTGCTCAAAAGCTTTCGGTCCGAGTTTTGGCACTTTTTTGAGTTCCGTTCGCGATGTAAAGCCTCCGTTTGCTGTCCGAAAGTCCACAATATTTTGAGCTAAAGCGGTGTTCAAGCCGGAGACATAGGTCAAGAGATGTTTACCGGCAGTATTCAAATCCACACCGACTAAGTTTACACAACTTTCCACCTCACGGTCGAGCGCGGCACGTAGGGCTTTTTGTTCTACATCGTGTTGATACTGACCAACTCCGATTGATTTTGGGTCAATTTTTACAAGCTCGGCGAGCGGGTCGGCAAGGCGGCGACCGATAGATACTGTTCCGCGAACCGTAGCATCCAGATTCGGGAACTCTTCACGCGCAACGGGCGAGGCAGAATACACCGAAGCTCCGTCTTCGCTGACAACATATACATTCAGCTCGCGTTTATATTTGACTTTTGTTCGAAAAAAATCAACGGTTTCTCGGCTTGCAGTACCGTCTCCGATAGCTATTGCTTCGATATCGAATTGTTCGGTAAGGAATGTAATCGTTTGAGCAGCAGTGAGTTTATCGCTCTGTGGTTTATGCGGATAAATGGTATCGTGATGGATTAATTGTCCATATTCATCCAAACAAGCGAGCTTACAACCGGTTACAAAACCGGGGTCAACGGCAAGGATACGTTTTTCGCCCAAAGGCGGCGCAAGCAGAAGTTGGCGTAAATTAGCGGCAAAAACTTCGATAGAAACCTTGTCGGCTACAATTTTTGACAGCGTTTTAAACTCATTTTCAATCGAAGGAAAAATCAGACGCTTATAACTTTCGCTGATTGCAAGTTCCATTTGTCGAGCCGCTTGCGTTTTCGATTTAATGTATCTGCGTTCAATTTGGAATATCAAATCTTCATTATCCGGTTCGATTTTTAATCTCAAAAAGCCCTCATTTTCACCGCGTAAAATTGCGAGAAATCTATGAGACGGAATTCGTTTTAACGACTCTTCAAATTCAAAATAGTCGCGATATTTGTCGGCTTCTTTTTCTTTTGTTTTAATCAGTGTTGATTTTACAACAGCCTCATGCTCAAAACGAGTTCGCACCATGTTACGCACTTCGATGGTTTCACTCAGCTCCTCTGCAATAATGTCTCGCGCACCTTGTAGTGCATCCTCGGCAGACGGATACAAATCATTTACAAACCGTTTGGCATCGGTTTGAACGGTATTTGAATTTTGTAGCTTAATAATCTCAGCCAAAGGCTCTAAGCCTGCTTCTCGAGCTTTTGCGGCACGGGTTTTTCGAGCACGTTTAAAGGGCAAATATAAGTCTTCCAATTCCGGTAAATCGGAGGCATCAATGAGTGCTTTTTTGAGTTCGGGAGTTAATTTTCCTTGTTTTTCAATTGCGGTAAGGATACTTTCCCTTCGTTTTTCTAACTCGATATGCGATTCGGTCGTGCGTTGTATATGCTCGATTTGGACTTCGTTAAGATTGCCTGTTTTTTCTTTACGGTAGCGTGCAATAAACGGGATAGTTGCTCCGGAATCAAGTAGTTCGAGCGTGTTTCGTACACTGCGTTCGGAAAGTTTTAAACTTCCTGCTATTCGTTTCAGATTCAAATCGGTAAGAGTTACAGACATTCTTTAAGGTTTATGATGTGAATTATTTACTTGATTTTGCTTAGTTCTTGAAAATCTGATTTTAAAAATGCTCCGGGTTTCAATTTGCTGACAGTCAAATGGTAATCGAAGTAATACAATTTTGCATCGGCAACCCCGAGTATCATTTTGAGACATATAAAACCGTTTACGTCTTGGTCGGGAGCCACAAGATGCAGTATCAAAGCATTTTCGTCTTGGTTTTCAATCAGTTCTTCAATTTCTTCTTTGGTAACAAATTTTACTTTTCCGGAATAGATTTTTTTTATGGCTGCCGGGTCTTGCATTTTTCTGTCCATTTCATTTTTAAGTACATACAATGTTTTTCCGGTAGTTTTTTCACGAGTGTTTTTCAATTGTTCGAGCAGTTGTTCGCTGTCTTTAATTTCGGGATGTGCTTTCATCCAAGTAACTTGATTTTGCATATATTTAAGGGCAAGTCCAAGTTTGTAAGCGTAATGTTCGGTATCATAATTGGCATAAGAGAGCGGAAATTCAACAACAGAGGGCATTTTTTCTAATGCTCCGCTTTCGTGCCCCATGTTCAGACTCAGGGTGTTAAATTTACCGGATTCTTTATTTCCGTTAAACCACGATTCGCTAAGAAACAGAATTGAGGCGAGCGGTTCAATTTTTTTGTCCTCGAACCCATCTTTGTTGATGTATTCATGTTTTGTGATTTTCCAATACGCGTCGGCAACGATTTTTATTTCGTTGTTGTATGTCCCAAAAATATTATCATCCAAAAGAAAATAGGTTTTTGAGCGGTCAAAATTTTTGAGAATCTGCTCGTCCGGAAGCGGAACTTGTGCGAATATGCTGATATTCAGAATACAAAATAATGTAAAAAGTCCTATCTGTTTCATGATTAAAATATTTATAAACTATTAATACTTCGTTAGATTTTAGAATTCAGACGTTAGATAGTGTCTGTCAGAAAACGTTTAAATGTTTGATTTTATGTTGGTTATTGTCATTTTTTCAATCGAATGTTTTGTCATTTAGTAGTCATTCAATAGTCAAAAAGTAGTCATTCATTGTTTTATTAGTTTCAAACGAATTTCTACTGTATTTCTACAGAATTTCTGTAAACTTTCAAATCAAATTGTCCTATAACATTAAGCATCTCAATAAATTAAGAGTTTTCTTACAATGACTAGATATTAGACTCAAATTACTCAATTCCAATTAGTTACAATCATACTCTAATTTGAGAAATTTTCTTTTCTAATTTACAATAAATCAATATCTTACATAAATTATTTAATGGACTATTGCTTCTAATACGTTTAATTTTTTGGAAAAAAAACAGGGTGTGCCTCGTTATATTTCCGCAAATATAAGAATTGTTCTTTTCTTTTTTTGCGATTACTCAATTTTTTAAATTCAGAGTGTAAAATTGAATCGTCAGCCAACAATTTTTCGAGGTTTCCGGGCGTAAAATCTAAGATTTTTCCGGTGTTGTAATCAAATAAAAATTGGCGTAGTTCCTTTTTTGTTGTTGTCATCGGGTAGCCCGGTACTTGGTATTGAGACGACAGCATAGGGTCGTAAGCCGCAGGATACTCAACGATTATCATGGCAAGAAATTGACTTATTCGCCCAAAAACAGGCACTCTGTTAAATTCATCGGCGTAGTTGATATAAAGAATCCCGCGCGAGGCATACCCCCATACTTTATCGGTTTCAATATCAATTACGGAGCCTAAGTTGTCGGTTATCTGAAAGTTAGGCTCTTGAAGAATTTGTTCGAAAAAATCCGGTTCATCACTGGAAATTGTTGTAACAATACGCGAAACCGGGATAGGCGAATTTGCCTTAAGTTGTTCAATATCAAGATATATTCCCGAAGAAAACTTAAAATCAACGGTATATTGTACCGTTGAATCTTCGAGAGAATTTTGGGCAAAGCCTTGATTTACCAGTATGATTATGAAGAATATTGTGAGATATTTACGCATGTTTTCAGTGTTTCATTAGCGAAGACGAGCAATGCAAAAGTAAAGGATATTTCATCGTAATTCTGAAAAATAATCAATTCTGAAATTTTACAATAACATTAAGAAATTCAATGAGTTATGAGTTTTATTG
>DYOJ01000897.1 GCA_020720705.1 Acetofilamentum sp. | reverse complement strand
ACCTCTATCACCCGGCAATTGATGCAGCAATAATAATACAAATTCCAAGAATCATGGAACCGGCAACTATTGCAATCGGAACATTTTTTTCTTCGGCGATTTGTTTGCCCATTTTGCCCGGAATTATTAAATCGACGATAAAATAACTTAAAGTTGCAAATACAACACCCAGAAAGGCATAAATCAGAGTTTCGACAATCTCTCCGGATAAACCGGCTTGAACAAGGGTTAAACTATTGTTTATCATATCTTTGTTTGTTTAATATTATTATTTTAATATAAATGAAATTAAGTTTGAATAAAATACAGATTCTCAAAAGTTTGTCTTCGAATTTTGTCCGTGCATTTATTTTCCGTAAGAAGAGCCGCCGCCGGAATAACTCCTGCTTGATGAACTGCTTGAATAATCATCATCATCGTAGCTGCTGTATGAGCTTGATGAAGAACTTGATGAGCTGTAATCGGTTGTGGATGTGTAATTTGTACTTCCTCCCTGTCTTACGGTTTGATACACAATTAATTTTTGGACAGCTGCCCCTCGATATCCGTTCATTTCTTGTGTATAATACGATGTGTTTGAATAAGGAAATGTAGTAGAATACAATCCGAGTGCCGTCAGTGCAACTGTTATGCCTAAAACAATGTAGTTTGAACGTTTCATCTGATTAAAATTTTTATGTAATTGAAAATATGGTGTTTAGTGAAAAACAATATGTATGTTGCGAGATTTTCAGCTTTTCGTATCAACTTCGCTCAAAAGCCTGCAATTATCGGTCAGGATATTTTATGCGTATTTTATTATTTATCATGCCGTTACAAATTGTTGTTCGATAATTTCAGGGTATTCATGCCAGATTTTTCCAATTAAAATTTTTCCGTTTTCTTTTTTGTTTCTTTTAACTTTATCAGCTCCCCACGTTCCCCACTGTTTGAAAAAGAATGCAATATCATTATCTTCGCATTGTTTTTTTATATTTAAAACCCAATTTTCGTCCATTGGTCTTGCTCTG
>DYOJ01000214.1 GCA_020720705.1 Acetofilamentum sp. | reverse complement strand
CTTATCTAATTTACAATAAATCAATATCTTACAAAAAATATTAACGGAGTATTGGATTTGAAAGTTTACAGAAATTCTGTAGAAATACAGTAGAAATTCGATTGAAACTAATTCTACTTTACGAAGTTATGCCGGCAAAAGAAAAGCGTGGACGCTTATTGCATTTTCTATTTGCGTTTAGCGTCCACGCTAAACTATTCTAAGCACAAACTTTGCCGAAATCTTTAACTTCGTAAAGTCGAACTAATAAAAACAATGAATGACTACTTTTTGACTATTGAATGACTACAAAATGACAAAACTTTTGATTGGAAAAATAAGTATAATTGATATAAAATCAAGTATTTATACGTTTTCTTACAGACACTAATTTTCAAATTGTCTCATGACTTATTTGAAGATGTCTAAACACTCAAAACATTCAACAAATCGTCAAACTTCATAACACGTTTATCTCAAAAGTGTAATATCTCCGGCATCGGAGAACGGAGTGCCGTTTAGATATACGCCTTTAATCATCCAGACATAAACATCTTGTGCACACGGACGACCGCGATACCTGCCGTCCCAGCCCTCATCGGGGTTGGTGCTTGTAAACATCCGCTCGCCGGTTCGGTTGAAAATGTGCAACTCATACGATTTTATTGAACCGTAGTCGCCCGGCATAAACAAGTCGCAAATACCGTCTCCGTCCGGACTGAAAGCATTTGGAAACCTGACACGACCATAAGGTAAAACTACAACTTGTGAGTAAAGTGTCAATGAATCAACGCAATTACGGTCTGTGGTAACAGTCAATTTGATGTCATACGTTCCGTCCGTCAGGTAATTATGAACGGCTTCTTGAACCTCGGATGTCGTGCTGTCTCCGAACTCCCAAAGGTAGGTATATCCGTATTCTGAAAAATTATAACATCGAATCGGCTGAAGAGGCGGTAAGACAGTGTCCGGCCTAACTTCAAAATTGACAATAGGTTTTTGCCAAACGTAAACAGACGTGTCATAACTTACGGAGATGTTACAAAAGCCTTGTACATCGGCATGTATCACATATTCAGCAGGTTCGTAGTAGGTGTATGAACTTGGAAGTGTATCGAATGTTGTGCCGTCTCCCATATCCCAAACGGCAGAAACATAATTGTCGGACAGGTTTTCGAGTTGAACGGTAAACGGTCCGCAACCGTTGGTTGTGTCCATTTCTATGTTCATATCGGGCAAAAGTGGTACAATAACAAGCGGTTTTTGTAGTGAATCTGTACACCAATTGTTTGATGCTGTTACTTTTACGTCAAAATCGGAGCAAGTTTCGTAGGTGTGTGCGGCGGGATGTTCCTCGTTGCTTATAAACCCGTCTCCGTAATCCCAGCGATAACCAAAATAACCCGGGGTGCTCAAATTGACTATTTGAACTGTAGTATTCGGGAAATAAATGGTATCATCAGGCAACAAAAAATCGAGATTGGGTTGTGGGTTAATGATGATATTTCTGTAAAAAGTATCACGACAACCGGTTTCAGAAATAGAAACAGCTCTGATTTGAACGTTTTGCGGCAATTCGCTCTGATTAAAGTAGGTATGAGTCGGCTCGTTTACCGAGGACATGGTTTGGTCTCCGAACAGCCATTCGTAAGTAATTCCGGAGTCAAACTCACGATTGAATTTAACGACAACAGGGCTGCATGATTCGCTGTATTGCGGAGTAAATGTTGCATAATTCGGAGGTGTACCGACGGTAACAGGCGGGTGCTCAGTCAAACAACCTTCGGAATCCTGAACAGAGGGATAGTATGTTCCGGGTGGTAAGTTTGCAATGTTCGCGTTTGAAAAATAGCCGTTCCCGATAGAAAAAGAGAAGGGAGGGGTGCCTCCGTAGGCAACAAATCGGATTGTTCCGTCTTTGAAGTCAATACAACTTTCGTCTGTTGAAATAATGTAGGCTATTTGCAGAGAGTCAGGCTCTTCTACACGCACTCCGGTCTCACGTTTTTTGCAACCGTTTTCATCTTGCACCATCACCGAGTATATTCCGGAAGGTAAATCTTCAAATACATTGTCGGGAACAAAATTTGCACCGTTTTCTACAGAATACAGCAAAGCCCCTGTGCCGCCGCTTGCCGTAATTCCGATTGCACCGTTGGTTTCATTATGACAAGCGATGTTTGTAACATCTAATTCATTGATAACAAGCTCGTTTGGTTGAGTTAAAGTGATAACGGAAGTATGAAAAGTTTTGCATTGGTTGATATCTTCCACCACTATTTGATATGAGCCTGCCGGTAAATTTGTAAAAACATTGCTCGAAAACAATGACGCTCCCGTGTTGATGGAATAATAAACTGTAGGTGTTCCGCCGGAGGATTGTATTGTTATTGAGCCTGTTGATTGTCCGTAGCATTGTTCAATATTCTGATAGGATACCTCGGTAATCATCAAACTATCGGGTTCGATAATTGTAAAATCAGGTCCGGTGCGTGTGCAGCCGTAGGAGTCTTGAATTGCGGTATGATAAACACCGGCTTGCAAATTGAAATACTGTCTGTTTGAGCTGAAAGTTGTTCCGCCGTCAATTGAAAACATGTATGGAGATTGCCCTCCGGTTCCGGTTAAATAGCCGATGCCGTTGTTTTTACCGAAACATGTAACATTTGTAACTTGAGTAACTTCTGCAATTAAGGTGTCGGGTTGTGAGAGGTAAATCAGATTTCCTTCCTTCCTGCATCCGTTGGCATCTTCAACCATAAAAAAATACATACCTGCGGTCAATTTTTCAAACAAGCCGTTATTGCCTGTTACAAAAGTCTCGCCGTTGTCAATTGAATAATAAAGCGGTTCTGTGCCGCCGGTCGCATAAATGTGTAGCCGTCCGGTTGAGTCTCCCTTGCAACCGGTGATATTGTCGGGGTCGAACGAGGTGATATTCAACATCGGGGGTTGATTTACAATGACTATTCCGTGTCGTTTTTGACAATTTCGTGAATCTCTGACATAGATGTCGTAATCGCCGGCTTCCAAATCAGTAAAACTATTTGAGTAAGAATAATCTGAGCCGGAATTGATTGAATAAATATATCCCGGAGTACCTCCTTTTACATATATTTCTATTTCTCCGTTTGTTACGCCGAAACATGAGGTTATGTCTAAGATATTCACGGAATCAACAATGATTTCGGGAGGTTGAGACAGAATTACGGTGTCAGAATAAACTCGACAATTGTTACCGTCTCTGACAGAAATTTCATAAGGTTCGTTGGCTACAAGATTGGTTATCACACTATTGAGAGTATAATTATCACCTCCGTTTACCGAGTAAAGCAGCGAGCCTGTTCCGCCGAATGCGCTGATAGAGATTCTGCCGTCCATGCTTTCGTAACAAGTCAAGTCGAAGGTTTGATAACCGGAAATTATGACAGCCGAAGGCTCGTTTACTGTTACGGTTGATTGTAAGGTGTCGGCACAGCCGTTGCTGTCTTTTCCGATAATTGTATAAGTTCCAGCCCCTATGTCATCTATAATCAGCGAGTTGTATGAGGTTGTCCATGCGTCAATCGTAAAAAAATAGCTTGGCGTTCCACCATTTGCCGACACGTAAATTGTTCCGGTTTCATCGCCGTGGCAACTCCCGACTTGTGTGCTTGTCGCAGAATTTACATTGAATTTTGAAGGTTGAGTTATGGTAATTGTTTCGCCGGCAATTGCTGTGCAACCGTTGGCATCTTTGACAACAACAGAATAAAGAGACGAAGCTAAATTTGTAAAAATGTTTTGTCCCGGACTGCCAAAATTTTCGCCGCCATCAACAGAATAGGTATATTCCGGATTTCCCCCCAGGGCAGTAATTTTAATTATGCCTTCTTTATTTCCGAAACAAGTGGTAACGTCCGTTTTGGTAACATTGGAAATGAATAATTCGTCGGGCTGTAAAATTTCTATGGTAGTGCCGTAAAGTGTGCACCCGTTTGCATCTTTGGCTACGATATCATAAACCCCCGGATACAAGTTTTGAAACAATGGAAATGGAGAGTAATCGCCGCCGCCGTCAATGGAGTAGCTCATTTGTCCATAACCGCCGGAAGTTTCCAAAAGTATCCATCCGGAACCTTCTTGGTAGCAATCCACATCCCCGTGGGTTACGGATTCCCATTCCAAAGCTGTTGGTTCGGTGAGTGTGATAGGTGTATCGTGAGCAACTTTACAGTCTCGGCTGTCTTTGATAACAACGTCGTAAGTTCCGCCCGATAAACCGCCAAAACTTCCTCCCGTTTGATAATCGGCTTCATTATCACCGTGTATTGAGTAATACAAAGGTGCAGTGCCTCCCCAAGCAGTGATATTTATAAACCCGTTTTGAATACCGAAACATCCTGTAACACTTTGGTAATCAATATTATTTAAGAATAGTTCGTTCGGTTGAGTAATTGTCAATGTTGAACCGGTTTTCATACATCCGTGGTCGTCAGTAACAACGATACGATAAATTCCGGCAGGCAAATCAGTGAACACATTTGCATCTTGAAACGTTGTCCCAAAATCAATGGAATAATCTAAATCATCAGAGCCGCCGCTTGCGGTAATGGTTATCGTGCCGGTTTCTTCGCCGTAACAACCTGTAACATTGGTTTTTACTTCGTTAGTTATCTGAATCGGTGCCGGTTGAAATATATTTACATAAGTTTGGGCTGTTTGAATGAAATAATCTCGTACACGCACGGTGTATGTGCCCGAACTTAAATTTGTAAAAATGTTTGAATCGTGCCACGATGCGCCTTCGTCTATGGAATATTGATAAGGCAGAGTACCGCCGTTTGCAAGTATTTCGATGCTGCCGCTGGCATATCCGTAACAGTCCGGAACATCCGTAACCAACACATTCTCAATATAAATATCTATTGAAGGTGAAGCTTCGGCGGTCTTAAAAAAAATGAGAATGACGAACAAGAAAATCAAATTCCGATTTTTTTGTATCGTGCGTTTTATGTGATTTATTTGTATCATGATTCTTTTCTTCCTATTTTTTGCCGAGATATTGAAAGTGGTTTCAATTCTTATCCATAAATTATAACTAAATTGAGAATCGCAGTTTGTAATTAGTAACTTATCCAAAATAAAATTTTCATATTAGTCCTTGAACGTTAACTGATTGGTATTATGCAATTT
>DYOJ01000213.1 GCA_020720705.1 Acetofilamentum sp. | reverse complement strand
TTCATCCAAAAACACAGTAAGATGTAAATGTTATTTCTTTACGAATACTTAGTCCCAAACAAAAAGAAATTTTAAATATCTTAGAAATCGATGAAAAACAACTGCGAAAATACATAATGTAGCAACAAAAAATCGAAAAAAGATAAGCTATATTATTGCTATTCAATGTTTTAGCGGTTTAAGTTGCGTTGGAAGTGTTTTTGATTGAAATTGAGCAATTAGAGTCTTATATCTAACGTCTGAATTCTAAAATCTAACGAAGTTCGTAAAGTAAAACTAAACAAACATCCTTATTTTGATACTTTTCCGCCATAACCGAGCAGACCAATGGCACACATTTTCTTATCTATACCTTTACCCGGTTTAAATCGTATGGACACTTTGTATAGTCCTTCTTTTGTGCAAATATAATCAAAAAACGCAACATCTTTTCCGTCCTTGAAAGTGCTTCCGAGCGGAGTAGCTTCCGGATTGTTGTCGTCGTAAAGTGTTAAAACCAAATCATCTAAGCCCGTGTAACAACATAGTGCGAATCTGTATTTTCTGCCGCCGAGCAGTGTAACATCAAACTCCTGACCATTGGGTTCGGTTTCTGTTTTTCTTTTTTTTCCGTCCACAAGGAATTCGTTCATAAATGTAATGCCTTCGGGAGTAAACATTTCGGCACATTTAAAAACTCCGCTTTCGTCTTTGCATTGAGCATTTGCCTTTTCGACTGTAACCAGCGTAAAAAAGACGGGAAATATTATCAGGAATAATTTTAATTTCAACAGTTTCATTATCTACGAGTAATTTTTTATACAAATTTTTTTATACAAACGGATACTAAATCTTGAGATAAACAAATTTCGTACAAAAATATTACGATTACCACTTTTCCGAAAAATTATTTGATGTGTTGTGTTTCAACAATGACCGCAATTGCAGTTTTGTGCTTATCTTTGGCTTCAAATTTTATTGCCAACGGATGAAAAGTTGCCTTATCATACGGCATTAGCGATGCGCCCATACTTTTATAGACGCGCTCCTTGAACGTTCCGGTTTGAGTTTTAATTTTTTGTTTTAACAAATTAATATCAATTGCTTCCGAAGAATATATGACACATAAATAATCGGTACCTTCGGTATTATCAACCAAAATATAACTGTCTTCGTCGGGTAGGGCAACTTCGTTTTCACTGTATGTCAGCGCAGCGCTGATGTCGGGGCGATGCGGAAAAACCTGAAACACCTCTTCCGTGGCATCCGTCCCGAACGCGTAAACATAAGCAGGTTGTTGGTTTTGTATGTATAATCTGAATTTCTCGCCCGACCTCATGGGTTGTTTTAATCTGTAAACGCCGTCTTCGTAGCTCACTCCGGGTTCGGCTCCGTTTGCAAGTCGAAATTTTATGCTGCCGGCAAACGCATGTTCACCGGCAAAATTGCCTTTCATTTCAATCGCTTCGTAGGCATATTTAACAAATTTTGAATAATCGGAATATTTTATCCAAACATATCCGTTGTTGCCCCACTCGGTGCCCCAACTGTTTTGGATTTCAAAAGCTCCGCCATATTTTTCGTCGTCGTATCCGACTACGCACATCGCGTGTCCGCCAAAATTTGTTGTAGTTTCAATCGGATTCCAGACCGAATCTACTTCATAAAACGAGTTTGGGGTATTCATTCCGATAATTACAGGGTTGTTTTGGGAGATACTTTTTTTGGTGGCAGATATTTTTAATTTACTGTCGTCGTACAGTCCAAAAATTTTGGCATAATCTTTAATTTTATAGTTTGAAGCCTTCAAATATACCTCCGGCGAAATGGAGGTCGGGCAATTGACTTCTGCGAGTTCGCCGTATTTAGGTACGCCTTTGGTTTTTACAAGTTCGAGTGCTTCGGATATTGACGAGCCGTTTTTGCAACCGGCATCGCCGGCATCTTTGATATGTTTGTAGATAAATCCGGGCGAAAAGGTGCTTTCCGTAGTCAGTGTTGCATCTGTTCTGCCTAATTTCATGGATTCTAATATTGTCATTGCCGCATAAGCGGTTGCCCAAGCTGTGCATGTTCCGTAACTGCCTTGGCTTTTGGGTATCGGGGCATACTGTTTTAGGCTGTATGCTTTTGGCAAACTCGTGTAAAGGTCGCGTGTCAAAGTGGCTTTGCCCGGAACGGAGTTATATTGTTCGTCGTCAAAAACTAAACCGGTGCCGGGCGTTTGAGCCAAACTTGTTACGGAATATAAAACAAATATCAGGCTTAAAAATAAATATTTCATCTTGAATAGTTTAATAATGAAAAAAATGATAAGATTGAACAGTTATGCCGGAAGTGAGTTGAGTTAAATTTTACGGTTTACGGTTTAAGGTTGAGGGTTTAAATAGTATCCACACAAAATGTATGGCAGAGCTTTGTCAAAGTTTTGTTTGCAAAATCGTAACATGTTGAATTTTAGGAACAGATTAATTAATAAAACTTTGACAAAGCTAAATTTAACGATACTACGATATTTTATAAATAATTGACATTCAATTACTTGAAATCAAACAAAATACTCAACAATAAACCTTAAAACTACAAATCACTGATACGACTACGTTGTCCGGATAGTCTTATTGTTTGAAATAGAAATCGCCGAAAATTGATGAATTTTCCCAAGGAACTTGCTGTTTCCCTGATTTTTCATACACACCGTTTCGCACTTGTTTGAACACATCTTCAATGCGTTTGCCGGGTTGTTGCATCGCCTTAACAAGTTCTTCGGTATAAAGTCCGTTTTGCCCTGTGCCGTCCGATGCAACTGAACCGGGAGCTGTAGCATAAGCAATAAAAGTTCCTTTGGGGGCAATTGTGGTGGCTAAACCGTTGTTTCCGCCCGAGCGAAAACTTCTGACAAAGGGATTGTTTCGACAAGCATCCAAAATAACAATATTCAAGTCGTTGGCGGCATAATCCATTTCGCCCAAAACACGTTTTAAATTTACCGCTTCAAGCTCTACGTCCTGCTCTTTTTCGATGATGGCATCTACGGGAACGATGTAGTTTTCTCCGTTTAACTGCAACCCGTGTCCGGCAAAATAGAATAAACCTGTACCTTTTTCGGCTGCAAGTTTATTTCCGAACGCTCTGATATTCTTCAACATATCAGCTTGCGAGAGGTCTGTATATTCCATGACTTCAAATCCGACTTTGCGAAGTTCGGCTGCGATTGTAACGGCATCGTTTTTGGGGTTTCGGAGAGGCGAAGTTTGATAAGCTGAATTTCCGATAACCAATGCAATTCGTTTTTCGGTTGTGGTATTTGCGGGGCTTGATACTGTAATCGTTCGTTTATCGGAACTGACGGTACCGCCGGCGTTCGTGATTTTTACTTCGATTTGATTTGTTCCCACTTCGAGCGGAATGTTTTTTTCGATGGTGTAATCACAAGTTGATGACACTACGGAATAGCCTCTCGTGCCGACATTCATTTTTAAAATACCGTTTACAAATATCTGTGTATTAGATAGTTCGCTTTCTGATTTTACACATAGCTTTACGTCAATATCTTTTTGGATTTGTGTTGAATTGGTGTATTGAGGCGAAATCCAAGTTATTGCCGGAAGAGTCTTGCTTTCTTTTTTTCCGATAAATACCGAGTTTTCCCATAAGCCTGATTTTGTGGTACCGTCTAAGTAATACATTGTACCGATGCCGTTGTATCCGTTGGCTTTAAATTCTCCTACATATTTTCTGCCGTCAGCAAACGTAAACGTTCCGAATCCTTCATAACTTCCTAAATTGAAAGCACCGGAGTATGTTCCGCCGTCTGCGAACGCATAGGTACCTTCGCCGTGGTAATATCCGTCTTTGAAAGTGCCCACGTATTTATCGCCGCCTGTTGTGATGTATGTTCCGAATCCGGTATCGCAATTTCCGGAGATACAACCTTCCGATTTTTGTTCTTCGCCCAAATAATTATCCGTATCCCACATGCCGGCTTTTGTTGAACCGTCTGAATAAGAGGCAATTCCGTATCCGTGTCGGTGGTCATCTTTCCATTCTCCCGAGTATTTTTGTCCGGATGCGAAAATATTTGTTCCTTGTCCGTTGCGTTTGCTGTCCGCCCAATTTCCTTCGTAGCGTTCGCCGTCTTCCCAAGTGTACACGCCGAATCCGGTTTCGCAATTTCCGGAGATACAACCGTAATTGTTTTCGCCCGTGCCAACATATCTGTCGGCATCCCATAAGCCTGATTTTGTGGAACCGTCCACGCCGAAATTTGTGCCGATACCGCTTCGCAAATCGTTTTTCCATGCACCTTCGTATCTTGCACCTGTTGAAAAATAATTTGTTCCTTGCCCGTAACGTTTATTGTTTTGCCACTCGCCGTCATATTTTTCTCCGTCTTCCCAAACATAAATTCCGTATCCGTTTTCGCAATTCCCGAAAATACATCCGGTAACCGCACCTGCCGCACCTTTGTATGTTCCGCTTTCCCAGATACCGGATTTTATGGTGCCGTCTGTGTAATACTCCGTCCCTTCGCCGTGTTGGACATCATTTTGCCAGAATCCGGAATAACTCGTACCGCTTGACCATGTATAAGTGCCTTGTCCGTGTCGTTTTCCGAATTCAAAATCGCCGGAATATTTGCTTCCGCTTCCGAACAGATAAGTTCCGTTGCCGTGCATTTTCACATCCGTCCAGTTTCCGGTATAGTTATCGCCGTTTGCCCAAACATATTTTCCGTATCCGGCAGAACAATCTCCGTAAACGCAGCCCGTGGTTTGGGCACTCAAAGTAGAATTACCGATGACCAAAACTATCAGCAATGCCAAAATCTTTTGATATGAATTTAGTTTCATAAAATTTCTATTTGAATTTGAAAACGTAAAAATATTAAAAAAAGATATTTCGATGCGTTTTTTTTTGGTAAACTGACATCTTTTTTATGTAGCTGTTTTAAGAATACTTTGTTAGATTTTAGTATTTAGATTTAGGGTAGTGGGCTAAATGCGTTGAAGTGCAAGCGTGGACGCTTGCAACATACAAAATACTATGCGTTTAGCGTCCACGCTAAACTTTAATCCGGATTTATGAAACACCGAATATTGAATGACTACTAAATGACTACTGAATGACAAAACATTCGACTGAAAAAATGGCTATAATTTACATAAAATCAAAGATTTACACGT
>DYOJ01000212.1 GCA_020720705.1 Acetofilamentum sp. | reverse complement strand
GGTTTCTAAATTCGTATCTGTATTTCTGAGTGCCGTCCGTGTGGGTGGCAGCGCGGTTGTATCCGAGCCGGTTTAAATACCGTCCGATTGTAATTTCGTTCAGACCGCGTTTGAAGTTTGACGGTATAGCTTGATTATGAAGTAATTCGTTGAGTAGTTCCGTTGCTGATTTCATGGTTTTGGCATCGCCGGAGTTTGCGGGCGGGTAAAGCATCATTATTGCACTTTCGAGGCTTTTGTAGGTAAAATGATTGCGGTTTAATCGTTCCTGTATTACCATTTCATCTACGGAAAGTTCGGCATTAAACGTGCCGTTTTGCGATTCTCGCCAAAGGTTGAAAATTTGCCCCCAAAACCCTTTGAAAAACTCGGTATCATCCAAAAAAACTGCGGGTATCGGATTTTGAAACGTGTGTAACAACGGTAAAATTACAAAACGTACGTTTCCGGTATCGTCGGTTAAAAAGCGTTCCGGATTTGTGGAACTGATAAAATTTGCACGGCGTTTGAAATTTTGCTCAAAAGAACTGCCCTGCGGTTTGTATTTTACATCGTCCGCAGCCATGATAATTTTGAACTCTTTAAGCTCATTTACAGTGAGTTTATCAAATTCATCGTTTAGGATAAACATATTTTGCGTGATTGCTTTTTTGGTTTGGATTTCGTGGTTTTTGACTTCGATTTGTTCTTTGGTATAAGGATAAAAGGGACGCATCAAAGAACGTATAAGAGAGGTTTTACGGCTTGACTGTCCACCCTGAAAAATGATAATTTGTTTGTTTGGTAATGCGCTGTCGTTTAATGCGTTATCAATACATTTTACTGCCCACTTCGTAAATGCAGACTTGTAAAATTCAAACGTTTCGGCGGTGTCGTATTTGAGTTTTACCATTTCAAACATGCCGTTTACAAAATCGTAGTCGCCTGTCTCCCATCGCGGAAAATCGTCAATAATATTTTTTATCGGGTTGATGTGATTTGTATATTTCGGGCTATAAAGATAATCCAATATATCTGATTTTGAAACTCTTACACCGTTTAACTTTAAATCTGTAAACAAAGTTTGATGTAAAAGTGTGTGAATTTTACCTTTTTTATCGTAGGTTACAAGTTCTTTTGTGAGTGCATTTACGGCAATAGTCGGGTAAAGCTCGCGTATTTTCTGAATACTTTTTACAAATCCGTTTTCACGAATTTGTTCTTGTTCGTCTTCACTGTCGGCTGAAGGTTTAATAATTTCATCCGCACGGGTTTGATAATTTCTTACACCCTGCAAAATATTGTTTTTTGAAACGCCGAATTTTTTCTCAACTTTATCCAAAAACAACATCAAACCATGTTCGGAAAGTTGTTTTACATTGTTTGCAATAAACAAAATCAATTCGCCGCAAGCGATTGTAAATGAAGTGTCTCCGTTTTCTTTATCGGTTGTAAACTTTGCGAAATATTTAATTTCCCAATTATCAATATTTGTCGGCAGTGAAAAATCTAAATTCATAACATCAAGAATTTAGGCTGGTAGTCCATGTGTAAATTACAGAGTATTCGAGAGGTAAAACGGTTGTATCGTTTGCGCGTAAGTATTTTAACGCTGTCCATGTTTTACCTAAATTTTGTTCGGTAATTTTTGAAAGTTCTTTAGCAAATTTGCCGAGTGCCACGCCAAAAAATGCACGGTGTTTCGGATTGCTTTTTGCCCACAAATTGAACTCCTCAAAAAATGCAATGAATTTTTCGTTTATATCTTGATGCGGATAGTATGTTTTGAAGGTTGTTTTTATCTCCGAAACTGTCGGCAAACCTATTCCGAGCATTTGGTCAGAAAACTCATTTTCAATCACAAACGGGCGGGTGTAATTACGGTTTACGGAATTGTAAAACGTTTCGATAATTTTTGCGGGTTCCTTTGTTTTCAAATTTACAAGCTGTGCATTTGCTTTGACCTTTTCCGGCGTGAGGGTTACACCAAAATTTTTTGTCAGATGTTCTAAAAACAAATAGAATGCGTCCATAATTTCTTTATTTTCAAGCCAAAACGACGGCACATTTTCATTGATGAATTGTGAGGGCGTGTAGTCGTTTCGTAAAGCATTTACAAACGTATCAACATCTGTGCGGTAACTTTGAGGCAGTAAGTCCCAATATTTATTAGTGCTATCAATAAATCGCTGTATAAGTTCTGTTTTCATTTTCGTAATTCTTTTAATGCGTTGTTATACGCTGTTTTAAACTCTTTTTTTGTGCTTTTAAATTCTACATTTTTAATTGATGCCGTGGGCATCAATTCCGCTTTTACAATGTTTACAACCGAAAATAAATTTGTATTCATAACAGAAATGTAGGTATTATCAGGATTGATTTTATACACTGTTTGTGCATCTTTACGATAAATAGGGCGTTTGCGTGGCATAATTTCATTTTTTTTTGACATAATCAGACATTTTTTCGTAGGCATTAACTAAATTTTTCATTATGTTTTTTGTATCGTTAAGTTCTTTTTGCATGGTTTTATTGTCGCTCATAATTTCATCGTTCACAAAATGCTGCATTATAAAATCTAAAATTATTGCGAAATCATAAGGTAATTTGTTTGCTTTGGCAATGCGCACAAAGCGTAAAAGCATCGTTTGTGTCATTTCGAACGAAACGGTAAATTCGTCACGCCCGAAAAATTTTGCATTGCTTTTTTCTTTAGGATATTTTTCTTTGTAAAATTCGCGGCTTAATCCTTTGGTTTTTATGTTGATATCGGCAATTTTGACAACCGTTTTCGTTTTTTCAAGCTCTTTGAATCGTTCAACTTCGTTCGGGGTGGCATATCGGCACGAAAACCTATCTTGATAATGTTGTGCATTTTCAAAATTGTATCTGTAAACCGTATGCCGTTTGAAGTTGATGACAACGTCGCCCGCTTGAATTTCCCAAATCATGGTGCTGTGTCGGTTAAGAAAAAAAATCGTTATTTGTGCTTTGTTTGTCCTATCTGTGTCAAAATCATTGTTTTGCACAAATAACACCTTTTACATTGTGAATTGAACCGGAATATTATAAAGAACCAATTCGGAAACTACAGGCACATTTTTATCACCGGACGGCACATGAAATATCTGCTTTTTATGGTCAAACAGATAACCTGCATCTTTAGCCCGTTGGATTAATTCCGGAAAATCATGCTGTGTAAGAATGCGTTTTGTGATTTCTATTGCTTTGGTTAAATTGTGAGTTGAAAAGTTTTGTTGAATTTCATTGAGTGCCGTAAAAACGCTTCTGTAATACGTTTCGTGCTGTTTTTCAAGCTCTGTTTTTGTAGTTTGCACTTCCAACTCGGATTGCGTTCGAAACTGTTTTCGGATTGTTTCGGTTTTTTGCTGATACTCTGCCTCGAGTTTTGTTTTGCGTTTTTTGAAATTCCGTTTGAACAATTCGGCGCAAATATCAATGATTTCGCTTTTTTCCAAAATCAAAGCATCCAATTTTTTTTGCTGTGATTTAGTCAGTTTTTCTTTGGCTTGAAGCATCGAAATTTTCCAATCAAGTGCTTGTATTTTTTCTACTATTTTCATGTGTAAAAAATTTTTAATGTTTTAAAAAATTCGGCGGGCGGGCGACCCGCCGAAAACCTTGCATGTTTGTCTGATTTCTGCCCTATCCTATGACTGTACAATATTTCCGTTTGTGTCGAATTTGTCTATTCCGACGGCTTGCATCGCTCTGTAAACAGTTTTTACCGTGCCCGCGCTTTTGTAAACTGCGCCGTTTGCATCGCTGATAATTTTGTTTACGGTTTGGTTTGTAAGCGGATTTTCGTTTACGTTATTCTTCACAATTGCCCGAACAATTTTACCGTGTTTTTTAAAATAATCATCGCCGTAAGTGTTCGGATAACTGATAAGTTGCGCGTTTTTGTGCGTTTTGTTTTCAAAACTGTTTTCAGTATTGAAACCGCCGACTTTCACGGGCTGTTTTTTTTCTTTGCGGTCGGGCACGGGCTGTTTTTCGCTGTTTTGTCGGCGTTCTTCGCGCTGATATTTCTCTTCCGACAATTCTTTGTTTACGCGGCGGTCGAGTTCCTCAAGGCTTAATTCTTGTTCGTTTCCGTTGGATAAACCTCTGAAATACGTTTCAAGTTTCGCGGCTATTTGCTTTTGATGCAACGTTTCATAATCTTCGACAAAGCTCATATTTTGGTCAATACGGTTCATGCTGTTTATGTAGCCGCTCATCGCGTGTTCTGCCGAACGCAGTTGAGAACGTTCCGTTAAAAATTTCATATCTTCGTTGATAACGCTGTCTTTTGCTTCCTGCATTCTTACATTGGTTAAAAAAAACATTAAAATTGCCGTAAACAACAGATTGAAAAACATTACAAATGCCATGATTCCGTGATATTTCTTTGCTTCGGCGTGCATTTCGCTGCGGTTTGCTTTCAGTTTGTTTTCATATTCGGAGTTCAACGTCAAAAGTTCTTTATCCAAATTTGAATACAGCGTATCTTTTTGATTTCCAAGCTTTCTCACGTCGCGCAATTGCCCGGCGGTTAAGTGTGTACGCTTGCCTTCAGACCAGCCTTGAGGATTGCGCTCAATGCGTTCGATGCGTGAATCTACATCGGCAACAAGAGCGACGTATTTTGTTTCAATTGCTTTGCGTTCGGTTTCTTTGGTTCCGACTAAGCCTTCAGTATTGTCTTTGTTGGCTGCTTGCCGTTGTGCAAGTCCGTTTGTAGTGGTATAAAAGCTTGCACCATAGAAAATTACACTTGCAAGAAAAAAGAACACAACTTTTTGAAACCGCTTGCGAAATGTGAATTTAAACATTTTTTTGAGCACGAAAGCGGCGACAATCTCCAGCCCGATGCCCAAAACGAGGGCAATAATGACAGTGAGCTCGTGCGATTTTACAGCGGGAAATAAGCCCTGATAAAAGTAGCTGTAACTTGCTAAACCTGCCAAAACGATGGTAAACCAGCGCAAAAAGGCAACGGCGGGAATAAATTTGGAATACTCTTTTTTGTCGGGGTGGAGGGTAATTTCTTTATTTGCCGACTCAACTATTTTTGTGGAAACATCCAACGAATCTAAAAATTTCATAACTTTGCATTTTAAATGATTAATATTCAACTTTTAGCCCTTGCGATTTGCACTCGCAGGGCTATTTTTTTTTAT